>DATCXZ010000307.1:0-16027 GCA_036570545.1 Kiloniellaceae bacterium | reverse complement strand
CATCGCTATCGGCTTCGCCAAGCCGCTGGGCGGTGTCGGCGGCTATGCCCGCTACGTCGCCATCGCCCCGGCCGACTGGCCGCACGGCGTCTCGGTCATCGACGCGCCCGGCGCCCCGCTGCCCAAGCAGCCGCACCCGCTGAAGCGCGACGACAACGGCGTGCTGCGCCCGACGCCGCAGTAAATCGGCCTCGCCCCTGTGAGGGGCTGCTGGATTCACACACTTCCGCCGTGGGAGCACCAGCGGCGCCACCGACTCTTATCGTCACCCTCGGCCTCCGAGCCGAGGGTCCAGGGCAAGCGCTCCGACACTCGCCCTGGACCCCGGCTCGCGCTCGCTGACGCTCGCTTGGCCGGGGTGGCGGTCCGAGTGAACGACAGAGCGGTGTGTACACGCTAGAGCGATAGATCGGGGATTAGATAGCCGATTTTCGCCGGCGAGGCCGGCCTTTTTCGGAAGGGCGGGTCAGCCGCGCTGGCTGAGGTGCTTCTCGGGCCCG
Source organism: Kiloniellaceae bacterium (assembly GCA_036570545.1). Taxonomy (GTDB): domain Bacteria; phylum Pseudomonadota; class Alphaproteobacteria; order Kiloniellales; family Kiloniellaceae; genus Pelagibius. Next base: position 15,527 of record DATCXZ010000307.1, on the reverse strand, counting down.
GCCGCAAAGCTGCCCGGCGCGGGCGGTGCCGGCTGGCTCAGCGACATGATCTGGATACCCTGCTTGCCGAGGAAAGCCTCGGCGGCCGCGCGGGCGGCGGCATGGGAATCCTCGAAGCCCTCGGCGTAGAACTCGCCCTGCAGCTTCCAGGTGACGCGCCAGCGGTAGCCGGCACGGCCGCGCGGCCCGTTCGGGCCAGGATTTCCCGGCCAGGGCTCGACGATGAGGTTGTAGTTTTTGAGACCGTGCATCCCGACGTCGCCCTTCCCTTTGCACGTGCCCTAGAAGCTGCACATGCCCTAGAAGCGAACCGACCGTCTCTCGACGACATGACTATAAACGAATCGGCAAGGAGGAGCGCAGGGAAATTAATCGCAGCCCCGCAGAACCGTCGAGGCAGAACCGTCGAACTTGCCCACAGGCCCCCCTCCTCCCGCCTAACGCACTTAGGGCGCCGATGGTTCCGCCCGGCTTTCCGCCCCGGTGCGGCGTCGGTGGCTGAGCGCCCTTCCCAACGGCGGCAGGGATCGCTACACCAGATGCCTCATCTGCCGCGTCCCCCCGCCCCCCTCGCGAAGGAACCTATCTACGACATGCGAAATCTCGACCTGCCCGGCCGCTCGGTCGCCCGCTCGCTCAACGGCATGGCGGCGACTTCCCACAGCTTGGCGACCCTGACGGCGCTGGACGTGCTGCGCGCCGGCGGCAACGCCATGGACGCGGCGGTGGCGGCCTGCGCGGTGCAGAGCGTGGTCGAGCCGGAATCGACCGGCATCGGCGGCGACTGCTTCGTGCTCTACGCGCCGCGCGGCAGCAGCGACATCGTCGCCTTCAACGGCTCCGGCCGGGCGCCCCAGGCGGCCAACGCCGCGTGGTATGCCGACCGGGGCATCGAGGAGATCGAGCGCTACACGCCCCACGCGGTGACCGTGCCCGGCGCCATCGACGCCTGGAGCCAACTCCTGCGCGACCATGGCACCCGCAGCCTCGGCGATCTTCTGCAGCCGGCGATCCGCTTCGCGCGGGACGGCTTTGCGGTGACCGAGCGGGTGCACCGCGACTGGCACAGCGAGACCGAGACGCTGTCGCACGACCCTGCCACCGCCGGCATCTACCTGCCGGGCGGCGTGGCGCCGGCCCTCGGCAGCGTGCAGCGCCAGCCGCTGCTCGCCGCGTCCCTGGAGCGGATCGCCAAGGAGGGCCGCGACGCCTTCTACACGGGTGCCATCGCGAAAGACCTGGTGGCGCATCTCCGCGACCTGGGCGGCCTGCACAGCCTGGCCGACTTCGCGGCGCACGCCGGCGCGTACGTCGATCCGATCCGCACCGCCTACAAGGGCTACGACATCTACGAGTGCCCGCCCAACGGGCAGGGCATCATCGCCCTGCTGCTGCTGAACATCCTCGCCGGCTTCGACCTGCCGTCGATGGAGGCGATGAGCGCCGAGCGGCTGCACCTCGAGATCGAGGCGACCCGCCTCGCCTACCAGGAGCGCGACGCCCATCTCGCCGACCCGGCGCAGGCGGCGGTGCCGGTCGACCAGATGCTGTCGGCCGACTACGCGGCCGAGCTGCGCGCCCGCATCGACCCGAAGCGCGCGTCGGTCGCCCCCGCCCCGGCGCCGGTTGCCGTCCATGCCGACACCGTCTACATCACGGTGGTGGACAAGGACCGCAACGCCGTCAGCTTCATCAACTCGCTGTTCAGCGGCTTCGGCAGCGGCATCACCGGCCCCAAGAGCGGCATCCTGCTGCAGAACCGCGGCATGGCCTTCTCGCTCGACCCGGACCATCCGAACTGCATTGCGCCGGGCAAGCGGCCGATGCACACCATCATTCCGGGCATGATGGCCCAGGGCGAGCGCGTGGTGATGCCCTTCGGCGTCATGGGCGGCGCCTACCAGGCCTGCGGCCACGCGCGCCTGGTCACCAACCTCGTCGACTTCGGCCTCGACGTGCAGCAGTCGATCGACCTCGCCCGCCTCTTTCCGCCGCCGGACGAGACCGAGGTGGAAGTCGAGAGCGGCGTGCCTGCCGAAGTGCTCGCCGGCCTCGAGGAGCGCGGCCACAGCGTTCAGCCGCCGTCCAAGCCGATCGGCGGCGGCCAGGCCATCCAGATCGACTGGGAGGCCGGCACCCTCGCCGGCGGCTCCGACCCGCGCAAGGATGGCTGCGCCCTCGGCTACTGACCGCTCTGTCTAGGCACTCTCCAAGGAGTCTCTGTCCCCGTGTCGCTCGATCCCGCAGTTCGCGAAGCTTACGAAAGCATCACCACGGCCACCATCACCACCATTCTGCTGAAGAAGGGACTGCGCAACGTCTGGCTGCGCGGCACCCGGCCGCTGCGGAGCGGTCAGGGGCGGCTGGTCGGCCCGGCCTTCACCCTGCGCTTCGTGCCGGCGCGCGAGGACCTGGCGACGCCGGCGTCCTGGGCCTCGCCGACCTCGACGCGCGGCGCCATCGAGGACATGCCGGAGGGCGTCATCGCCGTGGTCGACGCCCTGGGCGTGCAGGACGCGGGGATCTTCGGCGACATCCTCTGCGCGCGCATGGCCAAGCGCGGCGTCACCGCCCTGGTGACCGACGGCGTGCTGCGCGACCTCGACGGCGTCGAGGCGAGCGGCCTGCCGGTATGGTCCAGCGGCATCGCCGCACCACCCTCGGTGGCCGGCCTCACCTTCGTCGGCTGGCAGCAGCCGATCGCCTGCGGTGGCGTCGCGGTCTTCCCCGACGACCTCATCGTCACCGACCGGGACGGCGCCGTGGTGGTGCCGCAGGCCCTCATCCAGGAGGTCGCCGAGCTCGGTCTCGAGCAGGAGCGCCTGGAGGGCTGGATCATGAAGGAGGTGCAGAACGGCGCGAAGCTGCCCGGCCTCTATCCGATCAACGACGAGAACCGGGCCCGCTATGAGGCCGAGGTGAAGAAGGGCCGCTGAGCGGCCGCCTGCCGGCGCTGGCTGGCAGGCGGAAGTCAGAAGTCGGCCTCTGCCAGCAGGAAGGGGCCGTGCCGCGCCTGCGAATAGACCTTGTGAGCGACGGCGAGAATCTGCTCCCGCGCCGCATCGAAGGCGTCGAGATAAGCGGCTTCCAGCTTTCCCGTTTCCGGTCGCAGCTTGCAGAGCGCGCTCGTCTCCACGAAGAAGGCGACCTCCAGCGCGCTGTCGTAGCCCCAGAAGCGGACGAGATCTCGCCTGGCGTCGTAGCTTCGGCTCAAATTCGGGAATGTGAGGGTCATTGCCGGCCCCGCGAACGGTGGCTTATGTGGACGGGACCGGGAAGGTACGGCGTGGCGGCTTGACCGCCCGGCCGCTGCGCGGCAGCGCGTTCACGATCGGTTGCCCGCCACACTTCGGGCAGACGGCACCCTTGCGCCCTAGGTCATAATACTTGCACGCGCACTCCGAGCAGGTGTGCTTGAGACCGCGGTCTGCTGTCTTCATTTCTGTGACTCCTTTCGTCTCCGTCTCGCTGCTCGTGCCTTCAGCGCGCCTGCCCGAGCGGCTCGCAGAGCCGCGTCAGGTCATCCAGCGCCAGAGCGATGAGCGCCTTGTGGCGCGGCTCGTGGCCCTCGGGCGTGTCGGCGAATTGCTGTATGAGATAGCGGACCTTTGCGGCAGCCTCCGGCCAGGTCTGCGCCGGCGCCGCAACGAGAAGCCGGCCGAGCTCGTCCTGACGAAACTTCAGGATGGTCTGGCTGACCTCGAACTGGTGATGCCGCTCGCGGCGCTTCTCCGTCGCCATCTGGGCGGCCATGCCGCGGTGCTCGTCGAGATCGACGGGATCGTCGGTCATCATCTGATGCTTTCTCCTCGACGCGCGCCGGCTGGGATCATTGCCGCGCAAGGGAATCGATGGCCTGCGCGAAGCGGCCGCGACACGCGCATGGCGGATCCTCTTCGATTGATGCAAGCCCACGCTCAGCAGGCTACCGGGATACCGACGCTGGACAAGGCATCGCGCTCGAGTGCCGCTTCCAGTTCTTCCGGCTCCACGGCCAATGCCCGCGTCAGATGGGCAGGGCCGGACGCCGCATGGATGCGCAGCACGGTCGCGGTGCGACGGTAGGCCGGGTAGGAGATGCCCTCGACAAGCTCTTCTTCCGTTTCCACGCTGTAGATGCCGGCGGGCAGCACTTCGTCGAGCCCCGCGAGAGCGAAAGGTTTCCTAAAGGTGACGGTCTTCTCGCTCGTGCGTGTCTTCATGGGCTGTCGTCTCTCCTGGCCCGGGGCCCGAAGGCCGCGGAGGGGAACCGCCCCTCCGCCGTGGTGCCTACTTCGACGCCGGCGCGACTTCTGCAGGCTTCGGATCCGACTGCTCAGCCGGCTGCTCAGCCGGCGTCGTCTCCTTGGACTTCTCGTCGGAGCCGTCCTTACCGGGAGCATTCTGCGCGGAAGAGAATTTCTTGAAGGACATGGAAAACGCCTTTCGTTAGATCGGCAATGATTTGCCACTCCAAAATATATGGTGCCACTATACCTTCGATTCAATTGATCTTACAAATATTTTGTCAGTAATATTGGGCGCGAATCCAAGATAACGTCCGAAGTGGCGAGTCTTCACCCTCCGCCCGCGCAAGTAGCAGTCCTCAGGGAGCGTCGAGCGTCGAGCTTCGTGCCTGCCGCTAGGGATAGCGGCGAAAGGGAGCGCTGCGCTGGCGGCGCTGTGCCGGCTTGGCAGGCTTTACGAGCGGCAGCTTGCGCCCGCAACTCGGGCAGGGCGCCGCCTCTCTTTCCAAGTCGTAGTACTTGGTTCCACAGTCGGGGCAGCTATGCTTGCGCCCGCGTTCGGCTCCGCTCATCACGCCGCGTGTCCTTTGCGGGCAACGCCAGCGGGCCAAGCGATGAAGGGCGGGTCCAGGGGGCGGCGCTCCAGAACGAGCGCTAGCGGCTGACGGAACCGGAAGCGCGGACCGGAATGCCGCTGCGCCAAGCGCTGGTGCCCTTGCAGCGGGCGCAGATGCGCTCGCCGGCCCACTGACTCGTGAAGTCTGACTGGCATCGCAGGCACTGTCTGACTTTCGGGTCGTCCTTGTGCACCGGCCCGTCGGGGTAAATCGGCTCGCCCGGCACATCGATTTCTCGGCTATCGCTCATGACTGCTCTTCTTCTGTCTCCAGTCTCGCAGGGCAGCGTGCAGGAGCTGTGCCCGCGGCGCTTCCCGGAGCCGTCACACCCTGGCGCCGGCTTGACAGGTCAGCCCGCACCGACGCCGCGCATCGCGCTCATGGGTCAGGGTCCTCTGCGACGGATGCGAGGGCGGCGGCCGATCTACGGCCAGCGCACGATCATCGAAAGGTTGCGTTGGATACATATGGCAACGGAATGAATATTTTACAATGCCACACCGTATTTTTATTGCGGCAGCGGCCAATAAAGGCCGAGAAATTGCGGTGCCGGCGGAAAAGCTGCGATTCCGACACTTTGCCCGAGCGGGGCCTCTCCAGTTCTTCCTGCGGCTGCGCCATGCAAAAGCATGGCCACATTCTGGCTCATTGACTTCCCCGGCGTTGTCTCTACAAATGTGCGTCATACGCGCGACGCACATGTTAGATGCGACCTAATACACCGGTACGCCGACTGCCTTAGTTACCCACTGACATTGTGAGCGTTTCGCCAGCCGCGCTGTTCGCCAAGTGCGTGGTGCGGCACTCAGACTACCGTTAGAGGAAGAAAGCTATGGCTACTGGTACCGTAAAGTGGTTCAACGCGACGAAGGGTTTTGGCTTCATTGAGCCGTCGGACGGCTCCAAGGATGCATTCGTTCACATCTCGAGCGTCGAGCGCGCGGGTCTCAGCACCCTGAGGGAAGGCCAGAAGGTCTCCTACGAGCTACAGCCGGGAAAGAACGGCAAGTCGTCGGCGGAAAACATCTCCGTCATCGACTGACCGAAACGACACCGCCCCCAAGTCAACTTGGGGGCGGTTGACGTTTCAGGGCGGGAAAATCGCCCAGCACTCAGATCCGGAAGCGGGATCCCGAGCGGTCGCTGAATGCGTCTAGGCGCCGACCGCGGCGCGGCAAGCTTAGCCCTGCTGCGATCGAGAAATGAAGGGATGCCGACATGTGGAAGCCGAACAAGTCTCGGGCCGAGCAGCACTTCGCCGCCAGCCACAAGAAAGACGACCAAGTCATCAAGCAGAAGGAAAAGACGCAGCGCGAGCGCGATGAGCGGATGGCGCGCCTGCGCGACCTGCGTCTCGCGAAGGAAGCGGCGGAGCAGCAGGCCGCCCCTGAGCCCGCTGCGACTGAAACCGCTGCCGCTGAGCCGGCGGAAAAGGCGGACACCGCGGAAGAAGCTGCCGCGCGTCTGCCGAAGGTCCATCCCCACAGCTCGTGAACGGCTCCTGAAGCGGGCGGCCCGCGAAAGAGCCCGTCCCATTTTTGTCGCCTTGTTCCCAGCCTTGTTCTCCTGGGCTTAGCTGCCTAGGCTATTGCCATGCTTGTCCGCTTCCTTCGCAGTCGGCCGCGCTATCGCATCCGGCGCGGTCGCCCGGCTGACGCCGAGGGGCTCTATGCGGTGCAGGAGCGTGCCGTGCGGGTGCTGGGCCGCCAGGTCTACAACGACAGCCAGATCGAGAGCTGGGTGCACGGCAACAGCCCGCAGCGCTATGTCGAGGCCATGCGCGGCGACGGCGAGCGTTTCGAGGTGGCGGTATCCGGCCTGCCCGGGGCGATCGGCTTCTGCGCGGTGAAGGGCCAGGAGCTGCGCAGCCTCTACGTCGATCCCGACTGGTCGGGCCTCGGCGTGGGCAGCGCCCTGCTCCGCCGCGCCGAGGCGATCATCACCGCGGCCGGACACGAGAGGGTGGTGATCGGCGCCAGCCTCGCCGGCCTGCCGTTCTACGAGCAGCGTGGCTACCAGGTGGTGAAGCGCCGGCATTGGCGCAGCAACGGCGGCCTGATGATCCCGGCAGCGGACATGGAGAAGCGCCTGGCGGCCCCGGCGCGGGCGTGATCCTTCGTGGGCTGAGGTAGCAGCCCGCGGATCAAGTCCGCGGGTGACAACTGGAGGTCACAGCGGCTGAAGCCTCGGGCCGCTCTGGCAGAGCATTTCCTCGATTGCCGTCAGGAAGCCCTGCCCCACGGTCGATTCCGGGTCCATCTCACGCAGGATGCGGCGCAGGACGGTGCTGCCTTCAGGAAAGCGGCGCATCTGCGCGACGGTCTCGCGCGCCAGGCGCTCGCCGAGCGGCCAGTCGTCCTGGTAGACGCCGCTGTCGGCAGGAACGCACCAGTAGCGCCAGGATCCGTCGGGCTGCTTGCTGACGGAGGGGAACTTCAGCCACTCCTCCTCCCACCAGGTCGAGGCGCGCGCCGCCGCGCGGACCGCCTCGTCCTCCTCCTGCCGGTATGCCTCGAGATCGAACAGCGATTTCTCTGCGGCCATGACGATGCTCCCCACCGGACAACTCCCTCAGACGGAAAAGTACTTGGCTTGCGGATGATGCAGCACGATCGCCGAGGTCGACTGCTCCGGGTGGAGCTGGTACTCGTCGGACAGCACGACGCCGATCTCCGCCGCCTTGAGCAGGCGCAGGAGCTGCTCCTGGTCCTCCAGCTTCGGGCAGGCCGGGTAGCCGAAGGAGTAGCGCGAGCCGCGATAGCCCTGGCCGAGCATGGCATCGAGGTCGCGGGCGTCCTCGTGGCCGAAGCCGAGCTCGCCCCTGATCCGCTTGTGGACATACTCGGCCAGCGCCTCGGCCATCTCGACGCCGAGGCCGTGCAGGTAGAGGTAGTCCTGATAGCGGTCATCCTTGAACCACGCGCGCGCCACGTCGGAGGCGCGCTGGCCCATGGTGACGATCTGCAGGCCGAGCACGTCGCGCTCCCCTGAGGCGACGTCGCGGAGGAAGTCGGCAACGCAGAGCCCCCCGCCGCGCGCCTGACGCGGCAGGGTGAAGCGCGCCACCTCGCGGTCCTGCTCCTCGGGGTCGTAGACGATGACGTCGTTGCCCTCGGCGTTGGCCGGCCAGTAGCCGTAGACCGCCTGCGGCAAGAGAATATCCTGCTGCTTGCAGACATCGAGCATGCGCTTCAGCGTCGGACGCAGCTCCTTGCGCGCCCACTTCATGTACTCCTCGAGACTGCGCCCGGCCTTCCGGAAGCCCCACTGGAACTGGTAGAGCATGCGCTCGTTGAGGAACGGCACCAGGGCGTCGACGGGGACGCGGGCAAGCACCCGTGGCCCCCAGAACGGCGGCTCGGGGACTTCCACACCGAGTGACAGCTCGTCGCGGCGCAGACGGGTCTCCTCCAGGTCGACGGGACGCTGGTCCGCGCGGGTCGCCTGGCCCAGCACGCGCTTGCCGCCGGTCGTCGGCATCGCCTTGCGCTTTTCCTGCTGGGTGCCGACGTAGTCGGCGAAGTTGCCGTTCACCACCTTGTCCATCAGCGAGAGGCCGTCGAAGGCGTCGCGCGCGTAGGCGACCTGGCCGCTGGCGTAGGCCGTCGCGCAGTCGGTCTCGACGTAGTTGCGGGTCAAGGCCGCGCCACCCAGCATGACCGGCACCGCGAGGTTGTCGCGGCTCATGCGTTCCAGGTTCTCGCGCATCACCACGGTCGACTTCACCAGCAGGCCCGACATGCCGACGGCGTCGGCCTCGTGCTCGATGGCCGCGGCCAGGATGTTGTCGATCGGCTGCTTGATGCCGAGGTTAACCACCTTGTAGCCGTTGTTGGTGAGGATGATGTCGACCAGGTTCTTGCCGATGTCGTGCACGTCGCCCTTCACCGTCGCCAGCACGATGGTGCCCTTCTCCTTGCCCTCCACCTTCTCCATGAAGGGCTCCAGGAAACGGACCGCCGCCTTCATGGTCTCGGCCGACTGCAGCACGAAGGGAAGCTGCATCTTGCCGGCGCCGAACAGCTCGCCGACCACCTTCATGCCGTCCAGCAGGTGGACGTTGATCACGTCGAGCGGCGGGTGCTTCTCCAGCGCCTCGTTCAGGTCGTCCTCCAGCCCCTGGCGGTCGCCGTCGATGATGCGCTCCTTGAGGCGCGTCTCGACGTCTTCTGCCCGCGCGCGCTTCTCGCTGGTCGCCGCGCTGCGCCCTTCGAAGAGGGCCATGAAGGCCTGCAGCGGGTCGTAGCCTTCCTTGCGCCGGTCGAAGATCAGATCCTCCGCCACCCGCGCCTCCTCCTCCGGGATCTTGTGCAGCGGCACGATCTTGCTCACGTGCACGATGGCGGCAGTGAGGCCGCGCTTGATCGCGTGGTCGAGGAAGACCGAGTTCAGCACGTGGCGCGCGGCGGCGTTGAGACCGAAGGAGATGTTGGAGAGGCCGAGCAGGATCTGGCAGTCGGGCAGCTCGCGCGCGATGGCCTCGATGGCATCCAGAGTCCACAGGCCGAGCTTGCGGTCATCCTCGTTGCCGGTGCAGATGGTGAAGGTCAGCGGATCGATGATGAGGTCGCTGGCCGACAGGCCGTGCTGCAGGCAGGCGAAGTCGTGCAGCCGCTTGGCCACCTCGACCTTGCGCGCGGCGCTCTTGGCCATGCCCTCTTCGTCGATGGTGAGCGCGATGACCGCCGCGCCGAAGCGGCGGGCCAGCTCCAGGCGCCGGTGCGCCGCCTCCTCGCCGTCCTCGAAGTTGATCGAATTGAGGATCGGCTTGCCGCCGTAGAGCTTCATCGATGCTTCCAGCACCGGCAGCTCGGTCGAGTCGAAGACCAGCGGCGCCGAGACGGACCCGCGCATGCGGCTCACCATCTCGGTCATCTCGGCGATCTCGTCGCGGCCGACGAAGGCGGTGCAGACGTCGATGGCGTGCGAGCCCTCGCGGGTCTGCTCCACGCCCATGGCGACGCAGCCGTCCCAGTCCCCGCTCTCCTGCAGCACGCGAAAGCGCTTGCTGCCGTTGGCGTTGCAGCGCTCGCCGACCGAGAGGTAGGCGTTCTCCTGGCGCAGCGCGACCTGGCCGTAGAGCGAGGCGAGCGACGGCACCCAGAAGGCCTGGCGCTGCTTGGGCGCCGGGCGGGCACCGTCGCGGCCATCCTCGCCGGCGCGCTTGCGCAGCATGGCATCGAGCGCGGCGATATGCGCCGGCGTGGTGCCGCAGCAGCCGCCGAGGATGTTCACGCCGTCCTCGATCAGGAAGCGCTCGGCCCAGCCGGCGAGCTCCTGCGGGCCGAGCGGGTAGCGGGTCTGGCCGTCGACCAGCTCCGGCAGCCCGGCGTTGGGCTGCACCGAGAGGAAGCCCGGCCAGTTCTCGGCCAGCCACTCGAGGTGCGGCGCCATCTCCTGCGGCCCGGTGGCGCAGTTGAGCCCGACGATCGGCACGTCCAGCGCCTTCAGCACCGTGGCCGCCGCCGCCACGTCGGCGCCGACCAGCAGGGTGCCGGTCGTCTCCACCGTCACCTGCACCATGAGCGGCACGTCGACCGCCGCAGCGGCGCGCGCCAACTTGGCGCCGTTCACCGCCGCCTTGACCTGCAGCGGGTCCTGGCAGGTCTCGATGAGGATGGCGTCCACGCCGCCGGCGATGAGGCCGCGGCACTGCACCGCGAAAGCGGCTTCCAGCGCATCGTAGGCGACATGGCCGAGGGAGGGCAGCCGGGTGCCCGGGCCGACCGAGCCGAGGATGAAGCGCTCGCGCCCGTCGCCGGCAAAGAGCTCCGCCGCCTCGCGCGCGATCTCGGCGGCGCGGCGGTTGATCTCCTCGGCGCGGTCGGAAAGGCCGAACTCGCCGAGCGTGATCGGCGAGCCGCCGAAGGTGTTGGTCTCCACCATGTCGGCGCCGGCCTCGAAATAGCCGCGATGGATCTCGCGCACGATGTCGGGGCGCGAGAGGTTCAGCACCTCGGTGCAGTTCTCCTGGTTCCAGTAGTCATCTTCGATGGAGAGGTCCATCGCCTGCACGCGGCTGCCCATGGCGCCGTCGCAGAGCAGAACCTGCTCGGCCAACTTGTCCAGCAAACGACTCACGAAAGGCCTCCGGCCAGCAACAGGGGTTCTTCGATGTAGATCTCGCGCGCCCGCGCATCGTTGCGCAGCAGGCGGCAGAGCGCGGCCGTCAGGTCGGCCCGGTTCAGCGTGTAGATGTGAAACTCCTCGACGCCGCGGCCCATGAGGTAGCGGCAGAGCTCAACGGCGATGGAGACCGCCACGGGGAAGCGCACCTCGCTGTCCTCCTCGAGGTCGGCGAAGAGGTCGACCAGCCAGTGCGGCAGGGCCGCCTTGCAGCTCTCCGCCATCTGGCGCGTGCGCTCGAAGTTCACGATCGGCAGGACGCCGGGGACGATCGGCGCCTTGATGCCCGCCGCCCGCGCGCGGTCGACGAAGCGCAGGTAGGCGTCGGGGTCGAAGAAGAACTGGGTGATGGCGCGGCTCGCGCCGGCATCGATCTTGCGCTTCAGGTTGTCGAGGTCGGCGGCAGCATCGCGTGCCTCCGGATGCACCTCGGGATAGGCGGCGACCGAGATGTCGAAGTCGGCCACCCGCTTCAGGCCGGCGACCAGGTCGGCGGCGTAGGCGTAGCCTTCCGGGTGAGGCCGGTAGCCGCTGCTGCCCTTGGGCGGATCGCCGCGCAGTGCCACCAGGCGGCGCACGCCGGCCTGCCAGTAGCCCTCGGCGACGGCATCGATCTGCTGCCGGCTGGCGCCGACGCAGGTGAGATGCGCCGCCGGCTCCTGCGCGGTCTGGCCGCGCACCCAGTCGATCGCCTTGAAGGTGCGCTCCTGGGTGCCGCCGCCGGCTCCGTAGGTGACCGACACGAACTCCGGCGCGAGAGCGCCGAGGCGGCGCACGGTGTCGCGAAAGCGCTCCTCGGCCGCCGGGGCCGCCGGTGGAAAGTACTCGAAGGAAAAGCGCGGCATAGGGCCCGCCTCCCTGGCAACGAAACAGCGCTCGGCGGCGGCGCGGCGGAGGTTCTCGGCCATGGTCGTCACTCCGTTCAGGCCGCGACGGAGCGGCTCGGCGCCGCGCCCTGGCGCGCCACCCAGATGCAGATGGTGAGTGCCTTGCCGGTAAGACGCCGGCAGTCCTCGAGCTGCAGGCCGGCGTCGCTCAGCCAGCCGGCCATCTCGTCTTCCTGGAAGCCGAGCCAGCGATGCTCGTGTTCGCTGCGCAGGTAGTCCAGATCGTGGGCCTGGAAGTCGACGATGAAGAGCCGCCCGCCCGGCCGCAGCACGCGCGCCGCCTCCTCGATCGTGCGCGCCGGCCGCTCGGCGTAGTGCAGCACCTGATGGACGGTGACGGCGTCGAAGCTGGCCTCGCCCAGCGGCAGGTGGTTCATGTCGCCCTTGCGCACGACGCAGTTGCGCAGCCGGGCGCGCTCCAGCTTGGAGCGGGCCAGCATCAGCATGTCCGGCGAGAGGTCGATGCCGACGGCATGGGCCACCTTGTCGGCGAGGATCTCGAGGATGCGCCCGGTGCCGGTGCCGATGTCGAGCAGCGCGGCCACCTGCTCCTCGGCGATGAGCGCGGCGAGCTGGCGCTCCACCTCGTCGTCATGGACGTAGAGCGCGCGCAGCTCGTCCCAGCGGCCGGCGACCTGGCGGAAGTAGTCTTCGGCGCGCCGCGCGCGCTCGCCCATCAGCTCGTCGAGCCGGCGCAGGTCGCGCAGCACCGTCGGGTCTTCGCTCGGCAGCGCGTCCACCAGGGTGCGCGCCAGGGCCGCCGAGGCGCCATCGTGGGCCAGCCGGAAGTAGACCCAGCTACCCTCGCGATTGCGGTCGAGCAGGCCGGCCTCGGCGAGCAGCTTCAGGTGACGCGACAGCCGCGGCTGGCTCTGCCCGAGAATGTGCACGAGGTCGGTGACCGTGAGGTCGGCGTGCGCGCAGAGCACCAGCAGCCTGAGCCGTGTCGGCTCGGCGGCGGCTTTCATGGCTGATAGCAGGCGGTCCATGGGCTGCGCTCCCCTTCGAGGCATTAACATGCCAGATGCTGTAATAAAGATATAAAGATATTGTTATGTCAATAGAAATGACGCGACCTTCTGCGGCTACTACCGGACTGAACTGGCGCCGAAACTGGTGGATGCTGCGAGACAAGCCCCGCGGCGTTCCCACGTTTCCCTCGCCCAGCTCAGGCTGTCATCCCGGCCAAGCGAGCAACGCGAGCGCGAGCCGGGATCTATGGTAGAAGCCTGACACCAGACCAAGCATAGGTTTGGCGACTGCGGGCGGCAGCGGGATCGCAGGCCGCGAGCCGCAGCCTGTTCCTGCCATGGGCCCCGGCTCGCGCTCGCTGACGCTCGCTTGGCCGGGGTGACAGGCCGGGGGAGGCAACAGGAGTTTTGTGAATAGGTCAGGTCCAGAGGGGCCCTGGCCGCCGTATTACTTATGAATCGCTTAAGTGGCATGAGGCTACTATCCGGCATGGTCCAGGTTCTCCCGCCGCAGTCCCGTCCGCGCATCGGCCTTGCCCTTGGCAGCGGGGCGGCGCGTGGCTGGGCCCACCTCGGCGTCATTCGCGCCCTCGCCCGCCACGGCATCGAGCCCGACGTCATCGTCGGCACTTCGATCGGCGCCGTCGTCGGCGGCGTGCACCTCGCCGGCAAGGCCGACGCGCTGGAGGCCTGGGCGCGCACGCTCACGCGGCTGCGCATGATCTCCTACATGGACTTTCGCGTGCGCGCCGGCGGCATGATCGGCGGGCGTCATCTCATCGATGCGCTGCGCCAGAACGTCGGCGAGATCCGCATCGAGGAACTCGGCATTCCCTTCGTCGCCGTCGCCACCGATCTCGTCACCGGCCACGAGGTCTGGCTGCGCGAAGGCGACCTCGTCAACGCCATCCGAACGTCGTTCTCGCTGCCCGGCGTGTTCGAGCCGGTGCAGCATCAGGATCGCTGGCTGGTCGACGGCGCGCTGGTCAACCCGGTGCCGGTGTCGGTCTGCCGGGCGCTCGGCGTGCAGATGGTCATCGCCGTGAATCTCAACGCCGACATTCTCGGCAAGGAGCGCCGCATCGGTTCGGCCGTGCCGACGGTGGCCGGCTTCGACCTGCTGAACGAGTTGAACGAGCACGAGGACGAGGTCAAGCGGGGGACCATCGGCTCTCTCGCCAGGCGCCTCTTCCGGCGCGAGCCGACTCACCCCTCCATGTTCGGCGTAATGATCTCTTCCCTCGGCATCGTTCAGGACCGCATCTCGCGGTCCCGACTCGCCGGCGAGCCGCCCGACGTTCACATCACGCCACGACTCGGAACCATCGGGTTGTTCGAATTCGATCGCGCCGACGAGATCATCGCCGAGGGGGAAGCGGCGGTCGAGCGGGTGCTGCCCGACCTCAACGACGCGATCTCGATCTTCGCGCGCGAGATCTGACCGGACATCGGCGCCGTCTTTTTGCACAGGCAGCGCTAAAAAGAAAAACGGCGACCCCCGCATGGGAGGCCGCCGTTTTTGACTTTGTCACCGCCGTGGAGCGGCAGCCAGAGGCGGCATTGCGCCGCCTCATGGCGAGGTGACAGGCGTCAGGAAGCCGCTAGCGCGGCAGGCTTTTTCGCAACCTTGCGAGAGGCCTTCTTCCTGGTGGCCTTCTTCGCAGTCTTTTTCGCGGCCTTCTTCCTGGTCGCCTTCTTCGCGGTCTTTTTGACGGCCTTCTTCCGGGTTGCCTTCTTGGCTACTTTCTTCCGGGTGGCCTTCTTGGCAACCTTCTTTCTGGTCGCCTTCTTCGCAGTCTTTTTGACGGCCTTCTTCCGGGTTGCCTTCTTGGCTACCTTCTTTCTGGTCGCCTTCTTGGCCGTCTTCTTCACGGCCCTCTTCTTCGCGGTGGACTTGCGCGCCTTCTTGGCGGCGGTCCTCTTCGCAGGCGCTTTCTTCTTAGCGGCTGCGCGCTTCTTAGCCGGCGACTTTTTCTTCGCCGGCTTCTTCGCTCTGGTCGTGGTTGCCAATTGTCTAATCCCCTAACGGTAAAAACGAATCCGATGATGCCACCCTGCGTCGCGAATTGTGCATCTTTGATGAAGCAGTGACAAGAAAAGAGAAGGACCCCGTAAGCAAAGGCGAAGAGACTTCTCGACGGTCGGAAGGGCGAAGCAGATGAGAGACTCAAGAGTACGATCTCCATCTCGTGAACAGTCGACGCCAAGATCGCTGTTCGTTGCTTGCACTTCGATAATCTCCCATCGGTGCGCAGGATCATCCCATCGCTGTTGCTTGGCGAATTCACTTGCTGTCGCCTGTCGACTTTCCGGGTGCGATCGAACCGCCCTTCGGGCACCGCGAGGACCGAAAAAAACGAGTCAAGAGACATGCGCCGTGCGCGTGCGGCGGCGAATCGGAGTCGCGCCGTCGCCGCGGCGGCATCGGACTCGGCTCTGCAGGTCCCGCGATGCGGAGCGCTCATCGCGCCACGCCATCACAGCAAGGCCACAGCGAGGCAGCGACACTCCGGCCTATCGTCCGTTGCCATGACCGATGAGAGAAAGCAGTGCGGCAAGCACTTCGCGCTCCGGGCCATCGCCCCCCTGACGATCTGCCTGAGCACCGCAATACCGACGCCCGCTTGCGCGGCCGAGGTGCTGCCGCCAGGCGTCGCGGCGAGTCTGCAGCAGGCGGCCGAGCGCGATGTGGATGCCTTT
>DATCXZ010000306.1:0-5965 GCA_036570545.1 Kiloniellaceae bacterium | reverse complement strand
GCGCCAGCGGGCTGGCGAAGATGCGGCCCTCGCCGCCGGAAGGCGCCGCCGGCGCCTCAGGCTTGGGCGTCTCGGCCTTGGGCGCTGGCGGCTCGGCGCCGTTGCCCCCGGCGGCCGGTTTTGTCTCCTGCTTGGGCTGCTCTTGCGGCGCTTCGGCTGCCTTGGGCGCCGGCGCGGCCGGCGTCTCGGTGATGGCCGAGGCGTCCTCGCCCTCCTCCAGCAGCACCGCGATGACCTGGTTGACCGGCACCCCGTCGGTGCCTTCGGCGACCAGGATCTTCCCGATCTTGCCCTCCTCGACCGCCTCCACCTCCATGGTGGCCTTGTCGGTCTCGATCTCGGCGATGACGTCGCCGGAGCTGATCTCGTCGCCTTCCTTCACCAGCCACTTGGCCAGCGTGCCCTCGGTCATGGTCGGCGACAGCGCCGGCATCAGGATGTTGATCGGCATATGCGTTTCTCCCCCGCCCGCGTCAGTCGCGGTAGCAGACTTCTTTGGCGCCGACGACGATATCGTCGATCTGCGGCAGCGCCAGGGCCTCCAGGTTGGCGGCATAGGGCATCGGCACGTCGACGCCGCAGACCCGCTTCACCGGCGCGTCGAGCCAGTCGAAGGCCTGCTCCATCACCACCGCGGCGATCTCCGAGCCGATGCCGGAATAGCCCCAGCCTTCCTCGCAGGTGACGAGGCGGTTGGTCTTCTTCACCGAGGCGACGATGGCCTCGCTGTCGAGCGGCCTGAGGCTGCGCAGGTCGATGACCTCGGCGTCGATACCCTCGGCGGCCAGCTTCTCCGCTGCCTCCAGCGCCTTGCCGACCATGATCGAGAAGGCGGTGATGGTGACGTCCTTGCCCGGCCGCGCGATCCGCGCCTTGCCGATCGGCACCGTCCAGTCCTTGCTGTCCGGCACCTCGAAGCTCTGGCCGTAGAGAATCTCGTTCTCCAGGAAGATGACCGGGTTGTTGTCGCGGATGGCCGACTTCAGCAGGCCCTTGGCGTCGGCCGCCGTATAGGGCGCCACCACCTTGAGGCCCGGAATGTGCGCGTACCACGAGGCATAGCACTGCGAGTGCTGCGCGGCCACGCGCGCCGCGGCGCCGTTCGGCCCGCGGAACACGATCGGCGAGGACACCTGACCGCCGGACATGTAATGGGTCTTGGCGGCGGAGTTGACGATCTGGTCGATCGCCTGCATGGCGAAGTTGAAGGTCATGAACTCGACGATGGGCCTGAGGCCGTACATCGCCGCGCCGACGCCGAGGCCGGCGAAGCCGTGCTCGGTGATCGGCGTGTCGACCACGCGGCGCGCGCCGAACTCGTCGAGCAGGCCCTGGCTCACCTTGTAGGCGCCCTGGTACTCGGCGACCTCTTCGCCCATGAGGAACACGCGCTCGTCGCGCCGCATCTCCTCGGCCATGGCATCGCGCAGCGCCTCGCGCACGGTCTGCTTCACCGTCGCGCCGGTCCACTCCGGCTCGGCCTCGGGCGAGGCCTCCTTGGGCGGCGGCGGCGCGGTCCCGGTAGCGGGCTTGCGGCTCTCCTGAGCCGGCTCGGGCTGCCTGGCTTCAGGTTTGGCCTCAGGCTTTGCTTGCGGCTTGTCCTGGGGCTTGTCGGCGATGGCCGAGGCGTCCTCGCCGTCCTCCAGCAGCACGGCGATGACCTGGTTCACCGGCACCGCGTCGGTGCCTTCCGGGACCAGGATCTTGCCGAGCACGCCCTCGTCCACGGCCTCGACCTCCATGGTGGCCTTGTCGGTCTCGATCTCGGCCAGCACGTCGCCCGAGCTGACCGCGTCGCCTTCCTTCTTCAGCCACTTGGCCAGCTTTCCCTCGGTCATGGTCGGCGAGAGCGCCGGCATGAGTACTTCGATTGGCATGTCCCCTCCGGGCAGGCAGCGCGGGCAGGCCGGCCTCTGCCGGCGTCCCGCGGCTCGTTGTTCAGGCGTCGACGTAGACGTCGGTGTAGAGTTCGGAAACGTCGGGCTCCGGGCTGCTCTGGGCGAAGTCGGCCGCCTCGGAGACGATCGCCTTCACTTCCTTGTCGATCTCCTTCAGCCTGGCCTCGTCCATCACGTCGCGCTCGGTCATGATGCCGCGCAGGCGCTCGATCGGGTCGCGCTCCTGGCGCACCTTCTGCACCTCCTCCTTGGAGCGGTACTTGGCCGGGTCGGACATGGAGTGGCCGCGGTAGCGGTAGGTCAGCATCTCCATGATGTAGGGCCCCTTGCCGGAGCGCGCATGGGCGAAGGCCTTTTCCGCCGCCTCGCGCACCGCCAGCACGTCCATGCCGTCGACCTGCACACCGGGGATGCCGTAGGCCTGGCCGCGGTGGTAGAGCTCGGTCGACTTCGCCGAGGCGCGCTCGATCGAGGTGCCCATGCCGTACTTGTTGTTCTCGATGACGTAGACCACCGGCAGCGACCACAGCGCCGCCATGTTGAAGGACTCGTAGACCTGGCCCTGGTTGAGCGCGCCGTCGCCGAGGTAGGTGACCGCGACGGCGTCCTCCTTCAGGTAGCGGTGGGCGAAGGCGAGACCGGTGCCGATCGGCACCTGGGCGCCGACGATGCCATGACCGCCGTAAAAGCGCTTCTCGTGGCTGAACATGTGCATCGAGCCGCCCTTGCCCTTGGAGTAGCCGCCGGCGCGGCCGGTCAACTCGGCCATCACGCCCTTGGGGTCCATGTCGCAGGCCAGCATGTGGGCGTGGTCGCGGTAGGAGGTCAGCACGGTGTCCTTGGGGCCCATGGCGGCCTGCACGCCGACCACCACGGCCTCCTGGCCGATGTAGAGGTGGCAGAAGCCGCCGATCAGGCCCATGCCGTACATCTGGCCGGCCTTCTCCTCGAAGCGCCGGATCAGCAGCATGTCGCGGTAGTATTTCTGCAGGTCCTCGACGCTGGCCTTGATCGGCGCCGCGGCGGCCTTGCGTTTGCCGCCGGCGCGCGTGCCCGTCGATTTGCCGTCTGCCATAGGGAACTCCCCGCCTCTTTGCGCAAAGGAAAGGAGGCGGCTCGCGACCGCCCCTTCTGCGCGCAGTCTAGCGCAAGGACGGGGCGTTGACAATCGTGGTTAATATGCTGAAATTACAAGATATTTCATGTTTTAACATGAAATAAGTTAAGTGGTGTCTCCACCACTTAAGCCGGGTCAGCGATAGATGCCGGTCCGCCGCAGCTCCGGCGGCAGGAAAATGATATGGTCTCCCGCAGCCCCATAGTTCAAGGTCGCCTGCGCACGTTCTTCCAGCAGGTCGGGATCCAGGTGGGCGCTGCGCAGCAGGCCGACGCGGTGCGCGAGGCGTGCGCGATGGGCCGCCACCTCCTCGGCCGCCGCCATCACCTGCGCCCGCTCCTGCTTCAGCATGATCCAGGCATAGAAGCCGCGGTCGCCGTGCAGGGCGTGGTAGGCGAAGTACGCCACCATGCAGGCGGCCAGCACCTGCGGCAGCGCCTGCCGGGCCCGGACCTTGATCTCGCGAAGCAGTCTCATGGGCAGAGCGAATCACACCCCGATTCGCTCGGTCAAGGGAAAAAGAGTCAAGGATTCCAAAAGGATTCAAAAAGCGACTCGGAAGCGCCCAAGTTCGCGTTTTGGACTCGTTTTTGCGCGCTGACGCACGACCCTCGCATCCCCTCCTCTCGTCACCCTCGGCCGCCGAGCCGAGGGCCCAGGGCCGCCAGCGAGGCGGTCGCCCTGGATGCTCGGGTCGGTGCCCGAGCATGACAGCGAGAGAGCGGCGCGGGCGGTGCGCCTCTCCGCCCCTACCCCCGCAGCACCGATCGTCCGGCGTAGACCGCGGCGGTGTCGAGCTCTTCCTCGATGCGGATGAGCTGGTTGTACTTGGCGAGGCGGTCGGAGCGCGACAGCGAGCCGGTCTTGATCTGGCCGCAGTTGGTGGCGACGGCGAGGTCGGCGATGGTGGCGTCCTCGGTCTCGCCGGAGCGGTGCGACATCACCGCCGTGTAGGCGGCGGCGTGCGCCATCTGCACCGCCTCCAGGGTCTCGCTGAGGGTGCCGATCTGGTTCACCTTGACCAGGATGGAGTTGGCGACGCCCTTGCCGATGCCCTCGGCGAGGCGCTGCGGGTTGGTGACGAAGATGTCGTCGCCGACGAGCTGCACCTTGCCGCCGAGGCGCTCGGTGAGCGCCGCCCAGCCGTCCCAATCGTCCTCGCTCATGCCGTCCTCGATGGAGAGGATGGGGTAGCGTCCGCAGAGCTCGGCCAGGTAGTCGACCATGGCTCCGGCGTCGAGCGTCTTGCCCTCGCCCGCCAGGTGGTACTTGCCCTTCTTGAAGTACTCGGTGGCGGCGCAGTCGAGCGCCAGCATGACGTCGTCGCCCAGCTTGTAGCCGGCCGCCTGCGTTGCCTTGGCAATGAAGCCGAGCGCCTCGTCGGTCGAGGAAAGGTTGGGGGCGAAGCCGCCCTCGTCGCCGACGTTGGTGTTGTGACCGGCGTCCTTCAGCCCCTTGCGCAGGGCGTGGAAGATCTCCGAGCCCATGCGCACGGCCTCGGCCAGGCTGTCGGCGCCGACCGGCATCACCATGAATTCCTGGATGTCGATCGGGTTGTCGGCATGGGCGCCGCCGTTGATGATGTTCATCATCGGCACCGGCAGGGTGCGCGCGTAGGTGCCGCCGACATAGCGGTAGAGCGGCAGCCCGGCATCCTCCGCGGCCGCCTTCGCGACCGCCAGCGAGACGCCGAGGATGGCGTTGGCGCCGAGGCGGCGCTTGTTGGCGGTGGCATCCAGCTCGATGAGGGTCTGGTCGATGTGCACCTGGTCCTGGGCGTCCAGGCCGGACAGCACGTCGAAGATCTCGTGGTTCACGGCCTCGACCGCCTTCAGCACGCCCTTGCCGCCATAGCGCTTCTTGTCGCCGTCGCGCAGCTCGACCGCCTCGTGGGCGCCGGTCGAGGCGCCGGAGGGCACGGCGGCGCGGCCGAAGGCGCCGCTCTCCAAAGTGACGTCGACCTCGACGGTCGGATTGCCCCGGGAGTCCAGGATCTCCCGGGCCTGAATATCGATGATTGCAGTCATGGCCCTCTCGGCGTGCTTGGAGTTTCCACCGCCCCGGATTTGCTTCACCAGTTCGGGGCGGGCGGCAGGGCCTAGGCTATAGGCGAGCGGGCGCGACTTGTCGACCGGGGAGCGTGGGGCAACGGCGTGGCTGTGCATAAGGCCACGATCGCCGGGGCCGGCGGCGGGCCGCGCCTCGCGCCACTCACGGCCGCTTGCGACGGCCCGGCCGGAACGTTAAGAAGCAGCCGCCCTTCCTTTTCCGGCCGAGAGGATCTCCTTCATGCCGCTCACCCTCCGCAAGTGGAACCTGTCGATCGGCGGGGGCCAGCCGCTCTTCTGCATCCTCGGGCTGAACGTGCTGGAGGACACGGGCCTGGCGCTGGAGACGGCGCGCCACCTGAAGCAGGTTACCGCCGAGCTCGACCTGCCCTTCGTGTTCAAGGCCAGTTTCGATAAGGCCAACCGCTCCTCGTTCAAGAGCTACCGCGGGCCGGGCCTCGAGCAGGGCCTCGCCATGCTCGCCAAGGTGAAGGCCGAGGTCGACGTGCCGATCGCCACCGACCTGCACGAGGTGGAACAGGCCGAGCCGGTGGCCGCGGTGGCCGACCTGGTGCAGATCCCCGCCTTCCTCTGCCGCCAGACCGACCTGGTGGTGGCGGCCGCGCGGGCGACCCTGAAGAACGAGGGCCTGCTGCACGTGAAGAAGGCGCAGTTCCTGGCCCCCTGGGACTGCCATTCGATCCTGCGCAAGATCGAGGAGGCCGCCGCCGGGGACATGACCATCCTCTGCGAGCGCGGCAGCGCCTTCGGCTACAACAACCTGGTGGTGGACATGCTGGCGATCCCGGAGCTGCGCCGGCTGGGCGCCCCGGTCACCATCGACGCCACCCACGCGGTGCAGCTCCCGGGCGCCCAGCGCGACGCCGACGGCGTGGCCAGCG
>DATCXZ010000305.1:0-2166 GCA_036570545.1 Kiloniellaceae bacterium | reverse complement strand
GGCGGTTCGGGCGGCGGCGACCTCGACGACGAGATCCCCTTCTAGGCGCGATCCCGCGACCGGGGGCGGCCGATTCCGCCTTCGGCCTGGCCCGACAGCGCACAGCGGGCCTGCCCCGCGAGTGGCAGATTAGCACATATTTCTAAGGTGTTACTGGCAGGTTGGCGGGTCTTCCTGCGAGCCGTTCTCGCCCTTAACCAATCCCCCATGGTTTGAGCCGATAGTGCTCCGTTAAGCGAAACACTGGCGCTCGCTGCGCGTAACGCGTGCCGCGCCGCCCATCGCTGACGGAGCGATTGCCATGACTGAGACCAAGCCGCGCGGCGGCCGCCGCGCCTTTCTTGCCGGAACCGCCGCCGGGCTGGCGGTGGGCGTCGGCGCCGGACTGGCTGGGGCCGGGAGCCTCGACACCGCCTTCAACGGCGCGGCGCCCGCGGTGGCGCCCCGGCGCGCGGTCGGCACCACCTGGAAGGTGCAGACCTCCTGGCCGGGCGGCGTCGGCCTCGACACCTTCAAGGCCTGGTGTCACAGCATCGTCGAGAAGACCTCCGGCGAGCTCTCTTTCGAGCCTTACGCGCCGAACGAGCTGGTCGGCGAGTTCCAGCTTTTCGACGGCTTGCGCCGCGGCGAGCTGCAGGCGATGAACTCCTTCACCCAGTACTGGTCCGGGCGGGTTCCCGCGGCGGTCTTCCTGGCCGCCTATCCGCTGGGCCTGCGCCAGCCGCACGAGTGGGAGGTGTTCTACTACGGCCTCGGCGGGCTCGAGCTCGCCCGCGAGATCTACGCGCGCCTCGGCATGTACTACCTCGGCCCGGTGCGCCACGGCGCCAACATCATCCACTCCAAGAAGCCGATCCGCTCGATCGAGGACTTCAACGGCCTGCGCATCCGCTTGCCGGGCGGCATGGTCGCCGAGCTGTTCCAGGCCGCCGGCGCCAAGACGACGATGCTGCCGGGCAGCGAGATCCTCGACGCCCTGGCGCAGGACAACCTCGATGCGGCCGACTACACCGGTCCGGCGGTGAACCTCGCCCTCGGGTTCCAGAAGGTCGCCAAGTACGTCTCCATGGGTCCGGCGGGCTTCATGTCGATCTACCAGCCGGTCGACCTCATGGACATCACGGTGGCGATGCCGGCCTGGCAGGCGCTGTCGCCGGCCATGCAGGCGTTTCTCGAGGACGAGGTACGCGTCTACTCGCTGCACCACCATGCGCAGATCGAGGCGGCCGACCAGAAGGCGTGGCAGGAGTTCGATGCCGCCGGCGTCGAGGTGTCGCGCCTCAGCGACGCCGACGTCGTGGCCTTCACCAAGCTGGCGGTGCCGCGCTGGTTCTCCTGGGCCAACCGGGACCCCGACGCCGGGCGGGTGTTCCGCATCCACCTCGACTACATGATGTCCGGCAGTCTCGGCTACGTGACGCCGGACATGGTTGAGGGCTTCCGGCTGAACGCATGAGCCGCGGCCCGCGCAGCCTGCCGGGGCGGAGTCGTCGCCGCCGGCTGTCCGTCGCGGCGCTGCGGCGGTTCTGGCTGCGGCCACACAGGCTCGACAGGGACCTGCGGCTGCTCGCCGCCATCGGCCTGATCGCGATGGGGGCGCTGGCCGCCTGCCTGATGACGATCCGCGAGGTGGAGGGCCATCTGCTGCGCACCACGGCGACCGGCGCCGCGGTGCACTGGGCGGAGTTCCTGCAGTCCCGCCTGCGCGGCCTGGACGAGATCCTCGACGCCGGCCTGGTCACCGAGGAGGACCAGCGCATCTTCGAGTTTGCCGGCGCCGCCGGCCGCGTGCGCGACTACCAGGTGTTCCGCCCGGACGGCCAGGTGGCGCTGTCGAGCTGGTCGGGCGACTTCCGCCTGACCCTCGATCCGGAAATCCTGCGCAGCGTCATCGAGCGCGACCAAACCGTCGCCAATGTGGTGGAGGACTCGCTGGTGGGCACCCGTGTCGTGATCGGCCAGGCCTACGTGCCGCTGGCCGGGAGCGGCAACCGCGGCGCGTTGAAGGTCGATGTCGATGTGACGGGCGAGGCGGTGCGCTATCGCCGCCTGGGCAATGCCGCCTTCACCGCGCTGATCGCCCTGCTGCTGCCGCCCGGCGGCCTCGCCGCCTGGCTGATCGGCCGCAACATGGCGGCACAGCGCCGCGCCGGGCGCCTTCAGCGC
>DATCXZ010000304.1:0-16575 GCA_036570545.1 Kiloniellaceae bacterium | reverse complement strand
CTCTGGGCCGGCTGCCCACCGTCGGCGACGACCGCCCACTCCCTCCCGCGCCGTCCGGCGGCGACCTGCTGTCGCCCGGCCTCGGCGAGGCCATTGCCGAGGCAGCGAGCGATCAGCGCGAGCGCCGCCACGAGCTAGAGGCCACCATGGCGCTGAACGCCGCCGTTCTGGCCGGCCTGCCTGACCCGCTGATCCTGGTGGGCGAGAGCCGCCGCGTGCTGCGCCTAAACCCGGCCGCCGAGGCACTGCTCGGTCACGACCTACGCGGCCGCGAGCTCGCCCTTGGCATCCGCAACCCCGACCTGCTGGCCGCAGTCGATGCGGTGCTGAAGGGCGGCGAGCAGGAGACCGTCGAATTCACGATCCCCGGCAAGCTCGAGCGCGCCATGGCGGCACGCGTGCTGCGCCTGCCGGCGGCGGCAGTCAGCCACGCCAACGTGATGATCGCGCTCTACGACCTGACCGGCGTGAAGCAGAGTGAGCGGATGCGCGCCGACTTCGTCGCCAACGTCTCGCACGAGCTGCGCACGCCGCTGACCAGTCTGATCGGCTTCATCGAGACTCTGCGCGGGCCGGCGCGCGCAGACGCGGAGGCGCAGGAGCGCTTCCTGAAGATCATGGAGGAGCAGGCGCACCGCATGTCGCGCCTGGTCGACGATCTGCTGTCGCTGTCGCGCATCGAGCTGCGGGAACATGATGCTCCCAGCAGCCAGAGCGACATCGTGGCCATCCTGCGCTCGGTTGCCGCCACCCTGGAGCTGGCGGCGGCGCGCCGCGGCATGCGCATCGAGGTCGTCGCCGAGGCGCTGCCTCCGGTGGTCGGCGAGCGCGACGAACTGACCCAGGTATTTCAAAACCTGCTCGACAACGCGGTTAAGTACGGCGAGGACAACACGGTGGTCCGGGTGACCGCCCGGCGCCTCGCCAAGAGTGGCGCCGGCGAGCGGCGACTCGGCCGGGCCGGACTCAAGGTGTCGGTGTCCAACGAGGGCGAGGGGATCGAGCGCGAGCATATCCCGCGCCTCACCGAGCGGTTCTACCGCATCGACAGCCGGCGGTCGCGCCGCCTCGGCGGCACCGGCCTGGGACTCGCGATCGTCAAGCACATCGTCAATCGCCACCGCGGCGTGCTCGAGATCGAAAGCCGCCCCAACGAAGGCGCAACCTTCTCCGTCTACCTTCCATCGAC
Organism: Kiloniellaceae bacterium; assembly: GCA_036570545.1. Lineage (GTDB taxonomy): Bacteria > Pseudomonadota > Alphaproteobacteria > Kiloniellales > Kiloniellaceae > Pelagibius. The sequence goes on along the minus strand of DATCXZ010000304.1, from coordinate 15,386 downwards.
GGTAGAGCAACCCACCGCCCTGGCAGCGCCCAAGGCTTCCTAGATCGGATCGTTGCCAGATGGAACCGCGCCGCGGTTCCATCTGGCAACGTGAATCCGATCTACCCCAAGAGGGTAGAGCAGATTCACAGGGTCGGTGGATCGCCTCCGGCGATTCCATCCGACCCTGATCTGCTCTAGCAAGCCCGATAGCCCCGCAGCGGCCGACCCCCGCCCCTCCCGGTGACTTTTCCCGGGCGGCCGGGCGGCTGTCATCGAAGTGTAACGCAACTGTAGTAATAGCATCGCCGTAGAGCCCTAGTTTGGCCCCGCCGGCAGACGGCCGGCGACCCGCATTGCGACGTCCGTGTCACCCAGCGCCAGATGCGCAGGGCAAGGACAGTGCAGCGAGTTCACCAATGGGCATTCAAGCGGAGGTACCCCCGTGATCAACAACAAACTCGCCGTGGCGGCCCTGACCGGCCTGGTCATGGCTGCGCCGGCCATCGCCGAGGCGCGTGACCAGATCCGCATCGTCGGCTCGTCGACCGTCTTCCCGTACACCCAGGCGGTGTCGGAAGAGTTCGCCAACAAGTCCAGCTTCTCCGCCCCCGTGGTGGAATCGACCGGCACCGGCGGCGGCATGAAGATCTTCTGTCAGGGCGTTGGCGCCGACCACCCCGACATCACCGGCGCCTCGCGCGCCATGAAGCAGTCGGAGTACGAACTCTGCCAGAAGAACGGCGTGGAGAGCATCGCCGAGGCGCTGCTCGGCTATGACGGCCTGTCGATCGCGGTGTCGCGCAAGGGCGAGGTGCTCGACGTGACCAAGGAGCAGCTCTTCCTGGCACTGGCTTCCGAGGTGCCGCAGAACGGCAAGGTTGTCGCCAACCCCTACACCAAGTGGAGCGAGATCGACTCCAGCCTCCCGGATATCAAGATCCAGGTGTTCGGCCCGCCGCCGACCAGCGGCACCCGCGACGCCTTCGTCGAGCTGGTCATGCACGAGGGCTGCGGCTCCTTCGAGGAGATCAAGGCGCTCGAGAAGACACGCATGGAACAGGTCTGCAGCCGCATGCGCCAGGACGGCCCCTTCATCGAGGCCGGCGAGAACGACAACCTCATCGTGCAGCGGCTGAACTCCGATCCGTCCTCGTACGGCATCTTCGGCTACTCCTTCCTCTATGAGAACCAGGATACCCTGCAGGCGGTGACGGTGAACGGCGTCGAGCCGAACCCCGAGACCATCGCCAGCGGCGACTATGGCGTCTCGCGCCCGCTGTTCATCTACATCAAGAACGCGCATCGCGGCGTTATTCCCGGCCTCAGCGAGTTCGTCGAGGAGTACATGAGCGAGGCGGCCCTCGGTCCCGACGGCTACCTTGCCGAGCGCGGCCTGGTGGCCCTCTCCGACGACAGGCGTGCGGAAGTCCAGGAGGCGGTGCTGGGCGGCAAGCACATGGGCCGCTACATGGGGCAGTAATTTATCCTCCGTGCAGAAGGCCGCCGCGACCGCGCGGCGGCCTTCACGCGGAGCCGCGTAGCCTTCCTTCAAACGTTCGTTTTCCGGCAGGCCCATGTTCGAACTCGTAATTCTGACGCTCGTGACCCTGGGCGTCCTCGGCTACCTCACGGCGCGTCGGCGCGTGACGGCGATGGCCGCCGAACAACGGGCTCACAGCCACTCCCTGCCCGCCTACCACGGCACTTTCGTGGCGCTCTGGGTCGGCCTGCCCGCCTTCTTCCTCGCCCTCGTCTGGCTGCTGCTGCAGGACACGGTGATCGACCATCTGATCCTCGCCAGCCTGCCCGAGCGCGTCACCGAGGGGCTTGACGCAGCCCGCCGCTCCCTCGTCCTCAGCGAGATCCGCAGCATCGCGAGTGGCCAGGTGTTCGGCGAACCGAACCCGGAGCTGGTCGCCGCGGCAGAGCGGCTGCGCACCTGGGGCGACCTCGCCGGCTGGGCCATGGTCGCTTGCTGCGCCGCGGCCGGCCTGCTTGCTCTCGCAGTCACGCAGCGCAAGGTGGGGCCGGAGTTCCGCGCCCGTCACGGTGTCGAGCGCATCCTCGACGGCCTGATGATCGCCTGCGCCGTGGTGGCCATCCTGACCACGCTCGGTATCGTGGTTTCTTTGCTCTTCGAGGCGTTCCGGTTCTTCGACCGTATACCCTTGAGCGAGTTCCTGTTCGGCCTCAACTGGGAGCCGCAGATCGCGATCCGCGCCGACCAGGTGGCAGGCCAGGGCGCCTTCGGCGCCGTGCCGGTCTTCCTCGGCACCCTGGTCATCGCGTTTATCGCCATGGCCGTGGCCATTCCCGTCGGCCTGATGTCCGCGATCTATCTCGCCGAGTATGCCGGCTCCCGCGTCCGCGTCTCGGTGAAGCCGATGCTGGAGATCCTCGCCGGCATCCCGACGGTGGTCTACGGCTTCTTCGCGGTGCTGACCGTCGCGCCGGCGATACGCGGCTTCGGCGGCGCCATCGGGCTGGACATCGCGCCCAACAGTGCGCTCGTCGCCGGCGGCGTCATGGGCATCATGATCATCCCCTTCATCTCCTCGCTGTCCGACGATGCGCTGAACGCGGTGCCGCGCAGCCTGCGCGACGGCTCCTATGCGATGGGCGCGACCAAGGCGGAGACGATCAAGCAGGTGCTGCTGCCGGCGGCGCTGCCCGGCATCATGGGTGGCGTGCTGCTCGCGTTGAGCCGCGCGATCGGCGAGACCATGATTGTGGTCATGGCCGCCGGCCTGATCGCCAGGATGACAATCAACCCGCTGGATTCCGTCACCACGGTGACGGTGCAGATCGTCACCCTGCTGATCGGCGACACCGAGTTCGACAATCCCAAGACGCTGGCCGCCTTCGCCCTCGGCCTCGTCCTGTTCCTGGCAACGCTGGGACTCAATATCATCGCCCTGCGCATCGTGCAGCGGTACCGGGAGAAGTACGACTGATGGCCAGCACCACCGTCTCCGAGACACACGACTGGCTCTCCGAAGACGCCCGCAAGCGGGTGCAGCGCCGCCATGCTGCCGATCGGCGCATGCGCCTCTACGGGCTCGCCGCCATCGGCCTTGCCATCGGCCTGCTCGCCATACTGATCGGCTCTCTCGTCCTCTCCGGCTACACGGCCTTCGTGCAGACCAAGGTGCCGCTGCAGGTCTATGTCGATCCGGCACAGGTGGAGGCGGATGATATCGGTGGCGGCAACTACCGCAAGCTGGCGCGCGACGCCTTCCTCGATCTGCTTCCCGCCGAGCTCAGCCGCCCGCAGCAACGCAGCTATCTCGCCATGCTGAGCTCCGGCGCGCCCTATCTGCTCCGCGACCGCGTGATGGCCGATCCCTCCCTCGTCGGCCAGACGATGACCATCAGCGCGCCACTCGCCGATCCGATCGATCAGTTTCACAAGGGCATCATCCCGCGCGACGTGCCGGAGGATCAGCGCCGCGTCAGCGACGAGCAGATCGGCTACTATGACCAGCTTGTCGCATCCGGGCTGATTTCGGCGCCGTTCAACTGGACCCTGTTCACCGCCGCCGACAGTCGCTTTCCGGAGATGGCAGGTCTCGCTGGCGCCCTCGTCGGCTCGTTCTACGCGCTCCTCGTCTGCTTCCTGATCAGCTTTCCGGTCGGCATCGCCGCCGCCATCTACCTGGAGGAGTTCGCGCGCAAGAACCGCTGGTCGGACCTCATCGAGGTCAACATCAACAATCTCGCGGCAGTGCCCTCGGTCGTGTTCGGTCTGCTCGGTCTTGCCGTCTTCCTCGGCTTCTTCGGGCTGCCGCGCTCGGCGCCCCTGGTCGGCGGCATGGTCCTGTCGCTGATGACCCTGCCGACCATCATCATCGTCACCCGCGCGGCGCTGAAGGCGGTGCCGCCATCGATCCGCGAGGCCGCCTTCGGCGTCGGAGCCTCGCGCCACCAGGTCGTCCTGCACCACGTGCTTCCGCTCGCTATGCCAGGCGTCCTGACCGGCACCATCATCGGCCTGGCCCAGGCGCTCGGCGAGACCGCGCCGCTGCTGCTGATCGGCATGAACGCCTTCATCACCTCGGCGCCCGGCGGTCTCACGGACCCGGCGACGGCGCTGCCGACGCAGATCTTCATCTGGGCGGATTCGCCGGAGCGCGGCTTCGTGGCGCGCACCTCGGCCGCCATCCTCGTGCTCATCGGATTCCTGATCATCATGAACGCCATCGCCATCTTCCTGCGGCAGAAGCTGGAGCGGAAGTGGTAGCCTCTCGCGCAGGCGCGCCACACAGCCAGCAACAGATGCCGGAAGCGCAACAAGGAACACAGCCCATGTCCGAAGTCGAAGTGGTGGAGAGCTCCCGTCCGGAACTGGCGCGGGCTGCGCAGAGCGGGCCGGCCGCCATCCCCAGATCCGTGGCAAAGGCGCGCGTGGCCGCCCACGACGTCAACGTCTACTACGGCGACAACCACGCCTTGAAGCACGTCGATATCGATATCCACAAGAACGAGGTGGTTGCCTTCATCGGCCCGTCCGGCTGCGGCAAGTCGACCTTCCTGCGCTGCATCAATCGGATGAACGACGTTATCGAGGGCTGCCGCGTGACCGGCGAGATCACCCTCGACGGCCACGACATTTATACCCGCGAGATCGATGTGGTGCAGCTCCGCGCGCGAGTCGGCATGGTGTTCCAGAAGCCGAACCCCTTCCCGAAGTCGATCTACGAGAACATCGCCTACGGGCCGCGCATTCACGGGCTTGCGTCCAGTCGCGAGGCGCTCGAAGAGGTAGTCGAGAACTCGCTGCGGCGTGCCGGGCTGTGGAATGAGGTGAAGGACCGACTCAAGGCGCCCGGCACCAGCCTGTCCGGCGGCCAGCAGCAGCGTCTCTGCATCGCCCGCGCCATCGCCGTGAACCCGGAGGTGATCCTGATGGACGAGCCCTGCTCGGCGCTCGATCCGATTGCGACGGCGAAGATCGAGGAGCTGATGGACGAGCTGCGCAAGAACTTCACCATCGTCATCGTCACCCATTCGATGCAGCAGGCCGCGCGCGTATCGCAGCGCACTGCCTTCTTCCACCTGGGACAACTCGTGGAGTGGGGCGAGACGGAGAAGATCTTCACCGCCCCGAGCGACGAGCGCACGCAGGGCTACATCACCGGCCGCTTCGGTTGAAGAGCTGGCGCGCCGGAAGCGAGCCCGAGACAACGACGCTTCGAAGGACAAGCAAGAGATGAACAGCGAACATATCGTCAAGTCGTTCGACGAGGAACTGCAGCGGCTGAGCGCAGTGCTTCTGCGCATGGGCGGTCTCGCCGAGGCGCAGCTCTCCGCGGCCATCGAAGCCCTGGTCCGGCGCGATTCCGACCTGGCGCAGAAAGTGGTCGCCGGCGACGAGGCCATCGACCAGATGGACGTCGAGCTCGACGACAACGCAGTCCGCACCCTGGCGCTGCGCCAGCCGATGGCCAACGACCTTCGCGAGGTGATCGCCGCGCTCAAGATCTCGAGCGACATCGAACGTATCGGCGACTATGCCAAGAACGTCGCCAAACGCACGATCGCGCTCAACCAGCTTACGCCGCACGAGGCGGCGCGGTCGATCCCGCGCATGGCCAAGCTGGTGCAGGCGATCATCAAGGACGTGCTCGACGCCTATGCCAACCACGACCCCGACCGGGCCATCGACGTATGGCATCGCGACGAGGAGGTCGACGAGATGTACACGGCGCTGTTCCGCGAGCTGCTGACCTACATGATGGAAGACCCGCGCAACATCACGCCATGCACGCATCTGCTGTTCATCGCCAAGAACATCGAGCGCATCGGCGACCATGCCACCAACATCGCGGAAACGACTCATTACCTGTCGACCGGAAAGCGCATCAGCGGCGGCCGCCCGAAGAACGACTTGTCGAGCTTCCAGGTGGTCATCCCGAAGGAAGTCGACCACTGAGACGGCTGGTGGAGACAAGAAGAGGAAAAGGGGCGTGAAACCTCTTGTTTTGATTGTCGAGGACCAGGAAGCCCTGGTCACCATGTTGCGGTACAATCTGGAAAGCTCCGGCTTTCGCGTGAACGCGGCAGGCGACGGCGAGGAAGCGCTCGTGGCGGCCGCCGAGGAAGTGCCGGATCTCATCCTGCTCGACTGGATGCTGCCGCTGATGTCAGGCATCGAAGTGTGCCGGCAACTGCGCAGCAAGGCAGACACGCGGCGCGTGCCGATCATCATGCTGACGGCGCGCGGTGAGGAAACTGACAAGCTGCGCGGACTGGACAGCGGCTGCGACGACTACATCACCAAGCCGTTCTCGCCGGCCGAGCTGATTGCCCGCATCAATGCGGTGCTGCGGCGGAGCAAGCCGGAGCTCAGCAGCGAGATGCTGACCTTCGCCGACCTTGCCATGGACCTGGCGGCCCACCGCGTCAAGCGCAACGGGCAGGACATCCACCTCGGGCCGACGGAGTTCCGCCTGCTGCGCCACCTGATGCAGCATCCGGGGCGGGTATTCACTCGCGAGCAGCTCCTGGATTCGGTCTGGGGCCGCGACGTCTACGTCGAGCCGCGCACCGTCGATGTGCACATCCGCCGCTTGCGCAAGGCATTGAACCAGGGTGGTGAGGACGATCTCATTCGCACCGTGCGCTCGGCCGGCTACTCGCTCGACCGCCCGACGGCGGCGGCCTGATCGGCCTCCCGCTGCCGTGCGACCTGCCGGCGCACGTGGACGATGCCGTCTTCCGCAAAGGCGCGATCGAATCCCAGCTCGTCGCAGAGCGCCAGCATGCGCGCGTTGTCGGCCAGCACCTCGCCCCAGACCTCGCCGATGCCGCGCTTGACCGCATAGCTCATGATGCGCTCCATCAAGGCGCGGCCGAGCCCGCGTCCCTTGTCCTGGGAGCGGATGGTGATGGCGAACTCGGCACGCTGATTGTCGGGATCGGCGATGAGGCGCACGACGCCGAGGCCGCGGCGATCCGGCCCCTCGGCCGGAATGGCCACCAGCGCCATCTCGCGGTTGTAGTCGAGCTGGGTGAGGCGGGCGGCCATCGTCGGGCTCATCTCGCGCATGTGCGAGAAAAAGCGCATGCGCACGTCCTCCGGGTCCAGCCGCCTGAAGCCGGACTGCAGCCCCCGCGCGTCGTCCGGCCTCAGCGGCCGCACGAAGATGCGCTGGCCGTCGGGCAGCGTGAAGGTCTCCTCCAGAGCCTTGGGATAGGGCCGGATCGCCAGGCGATCGCGGCCGCTGCCGACGCCATGGTGAGTGGCGTCGAGGCGAATTCGCGCGTCGAGCGCGATGACTCCCTGGCTGTCGGCCAGCAGCGGATTGATATCGACCTCGCTCACCTCGGCGATGTCGATGACGAGCTGGGAAAGCCGGATGAGACAGGCGGCAACCTCGCCAAGCGCCGCGGGCGGGCGATCGCGGTAGCCCTGTAGCAGGCGATGGACCCGCGTCTGCGCCATCATCGCCTCGGCCAGCACCGGGTCGAGCGGCGGCAAGGCAAGCGCCTTGTCGTCGATGACCTCCACCGCCGTGCCGCCCTGGCCAAACAGCATGACCGGGCCGAACTGCGCGTCGGTCACCATGCCGAGGATCAGCTCCTCGGCCTGCGGGCGGCGACACATCGCCTGCACCGTGAAACCCTGCAGGCGCGCCTGCGGCATCGCCTCGGCGATGCGCTTCAGCATCGTCTCCGCCGCCTGCTCGACCACCTCTGCGCCCTCCAGGTCCAGCATCACGCCGCCGAAGTCGCTCTTGTGGGTGATGTCACGCGACAGGATCTTGAGCGCCACCGGCCCACCGATGCGTGCCGCGGCAGCGCCGGCGGCAGCCGGGTCGGCCGCAACCTCGGCCGGCAGGATGGGAATGCCGTAGGCGGCCAGCACCTGCTTGGCCTCGGCCTCGTTCAGCCATTCGCGTCCCTCGCCGAGCGCGCCGGCAATGATGCAGCGCACGGTCTGGGTATCGGGCGCCGCGGCATCCGGCGCCGAGGGCGGCACGCGCATGAGGAGGGCCTGGTTGCGGCGGTAGCGCACCAGATGCATGAAGGCCCGCACCGCCTGCTCCGGCGTCGCGTAGTGCGGCAGGCCGGAGCGGTCGAAGAGCCGGCGGCCCTCGACCACCGCGTGCTCGCCCACCCAGGCGGTGAACACCGGCTTCTGGCGGACACCATCCTGCTCTCGCACGGCCTCGACGACCGCCGCGGCCGCCTCGGTCGGATCGGCAACGGCGACCGGGCAGTGCAGCGCCAGCACGGCATCGCTGCTGTCGTCGTCGAGCAGCGCCCGCATCGCCGCCTTGTAGCGCGTGCCGGGCGCGTCGCCGATGATGTCGACCGGGTTGCTGCGGCTCCAGGTGGCGGGCAGGGCGGCGTCGAGGGCGGCGATTGTCTCAGGCGCCAGCTCGGCCAGCTTGCCGCCCTCGTCGACCAGCGCGTCAGTCGCCAGCACGCCGAGGCCACCGCCGTTGGTCACCATGGCAAGGCGAGCCTCGCCCGCGTCCTCACCGCCGGCCGCAGCGTAGTGGGAGAGGGTTTCGGCCGCGTCGAACAGCTCCTCCAGGGAATAGACGCGCAGCATGCCCGCCCGCGCGAAGACAGCATCGTAGACAGCATCGGCGCCGGCCAGGGCCCCGGTGTGGGAAGCCGCGGCACGGGCGCCCTCCGCATGCCGGCCGCCCTTGATGACGATGACCGGCTTGCTGCGGGCGGCAATGCGCGCCGCCGACATGAACTTGCGGGCGTGGGCGATCGATTCCGCGTAGAGCAGGATGGCGCGGGTGTCGGCGTCCATCGCCAGGTAGTCGAGCAGGTCGCCGAAATCGACATCGGCCTTGTCGCCGAGGGAGACGATCTTGGAGAAGCCGATGCCACGCGGCGCGGCCCAGTCCAGCATGGTGGTCACCATGGCGCCGGACTGCGTGACGAAGGCGAGATCGCCGGGCGGCGGCGCCAGGTGGCTGAAGCTCGCGTTGATTCCGAGATCGGACACCATGATGCCGAGGCAGTTGGGCCCGACGATGCGCAGCAGGTGCGGCCGCGCCGCCTCCAGCAACTGCTGGCGCAGGCCGCCGGCGCCGCGGTCGCTGAAGCCGGCGGAAATCACCACCGCGGCGCGGGTGCCGCGGCCGCCCAGTTCAGCGACCAACTGCGGGATCGCCTGAGGCGGCGTGGCGATGATCGCGAGGTCCGGCGCCAGCGGCAGCGCGGCGACGGTGGGATAGGCGAGCACGCCTTCCAGGCTTTCGTGACGCGGGTGCACCGGCAGGATCGGCCCGTCGAAACCGCCCTTGAAGAGGTTGCGCGCCAGCACGGCGCCGAGGGAGCCGCTGCGCCGGCTACCGCCGATGAGCGCGATGGAGCGCGGCTTGAAGAGGGCGTCGAGATTACGAATTGTCACTGAACGTTATCCGGAAAGGGAGACAGCACGGTTCAACGCTCCAGCACCCGCCGGTAGGCCGCCTCCGCCTCCGGCCCGAAGACGCAGAAGATCACCCGCTCGATGCCGTCGTCGCGGGCGAGGAAGTCGCGCACCGTGGCAACGGCAATGGCGGTGGCTTGTTCCAGCGGAAAGCCGTAAACCCCGGTGGAGATGGCCGGAAAGGCGACGGAGCGCGCGCCGATCTGCGTGGCGATCTTCAGCGCGGTGCGGTAGCAGGAGGCGAGCAGCGCCGCCTCGTTCTCGCCGCCGCCGTGCCACACCGGGCCGACGCTGTGGATGACGTAGTTGGCCTTGAGGTCGAAGCCCTCGGTGTGCACCGACTGCCCGGTCGCGCAGCCGCCGATCCTGGCGCAGGCCTCGCGCAGGTTCTTTCCCGCTGCACGGTGGATGGCGCCGCACACGCCGCCGCCCGGCCGAAGCTGGGCGTTTGCGGCGTTCACGATGGCGTCGACGTCAAGCTTCGTGATGTCGCCGGCGTGGATCTCGATGCGGTCGTCGGGGGATGAAGTCATGCCTGATTCTCCCGCAGCAGCAACAGCCTAGCTGCTGGCAGCCGCGCGTCCAATCAGGTTTGAGTAGTTCGTGGCACCGGGGGGTAGAGGCGCATGAGCCAGGCGAGCAACAGCAGACCTGGGATCGCCAGCCCCGTAGTGATGATAAAGAAGCTGACCCAGTCCATCTGGTCGGCCAGCCAGCCGCCGCCGGACGACAGAACAGTGCGGCCGGCCGCCATCAGCGAGGTGAGCAGCGCGTATTGCGTGCCGGTGAAGGCATTGTTGCAAAGGCTGGAGAGATAAGCGACGAAGGCCGCCGAGCCGAGGCCGCCGGTGAAGTTGTCAGCGCTGATGGTCACCGCCAGCATGCCGAGGTCATGCCCGACGGCGGCCTGGACGGCGAACAGCAGGTTGGTCGCCGCCTGCAGGACGCCGCCGACCACCAGGGCCCAGAGAATGCCATAGCGCACCACCATGGCGCCACCGACGAAGACGCCGGCGATGGTCGCGATCAGGCCCATCACCTTGCTGATGCTGGCGATCTCGACACCGGTGAATCCGAGCTCGACGTAGAAGGGATTTGCCATGACGCCGCCGATGGCGTCGCCGAACTTGTAGAGAAGCGCAAACAGCAGGATGACAGCCCAGCCGCGGCGCGTCCCAAAGTCCAGCAGCGGTGCGACCACGGCCTTGTGGAGCCACGCCTGTGGGCTCGCCGGGCGGTCGCCTGGCGCTTCCGCTGCCCGCTGTGGCTCCGGCGCGAGCAACACGGTGACGGTTCCGACGAGAACGAGCACTGCCATCGCGGCGAAGACCCAGAACCAGCCGACGAAATCGGAGAGCGCGACGGCGCCGGCGCCTGCCGCCAGAATGCCCACCCGGTATCCGAATTGAGTCGACGCCGCGCCGACGCCCTGTTCGTCGTCGCTCAAGATCTCGATGCGATAGGCGTCGATGACGATGTCCTGGCTGGCCGAGAAGAAAGCGACCGCCAGCGCCGCGGCCGCTGTCGTCCAGGGATCCACGGCGGGATCACAGGTTCCCAACACGAGGATCGCCAGGATCAGCGCGGCCTGAGTCACCAGCGCCCAGCTCCGCCGGTGGCCGAGCAGGCGCGCGAGCCCAGGAATGCGCACCTGGTCGATGACAGGCGCCCAGAGAAACTTCAGGCTGTACGGTAGGCCGACCAGGGCGAAGAGGCCGATCGACGTCTTATCGACGCCGACCTTGGCCAGCCAATAGGACAGGGTGGAGAGCGTGAGCAGCAGCGGCAGGCCGCTCGAGAAGCCCATGAAGAAAATGACGATGATCCGGCGGTCGCCATAGACCGCGAAGGCACGCAGCCAGTCGCCGCGCGGCCGTGCTGCCGCCCCCGCCGGCTTTACGTCTACATCTTCAGCCGGCATCCTTCAGGCGGCTTTCCTTCTTGCGCGCATGCGGGTCGAGCAGGCGCTTGCGCAGGCGCACCGACTTCGGCGTCACCTCGACCAGCTCGTCGTCGGCGATGTAGGCGAGCGCCTGCTCCAGGCTCATCACGCGTGGCGGCGTCAGGCGCACTGCCTCGTCCTTGCCGGAGGCGCGCATGTTGGTGAGCTGCTTGGCCTTCATCGGGTTGACTTCGAGGTCGTTGCCGCGGCTGTGCTCGCCGATCACCATGCCTTCGTAGACGGGGCTGCCGGGCTCGATGAAGATCTCGCCGCGCTCTTCCAGGTTCCACAGGGCGTAGGGAACCGCCTTGCCGGTGCCGTTGGAGATCAAGACGCCGTTGCGCCGGCCCTGGATCGGGCCCTTGTGGGGGCCGTAGCTGTGGAACAGGCGGTGCATGATGCCGGTGCCGCGGGTGTCTGTGAGGAACTCGCCGTGATAGCCGATGAGGCCGCGCGCCGGCGCCAGGAAGGTGACGCGGGTCTTGCCGCCGCCGGAGGGCCGCATGTCGATCAGCTCGGCCTTGCGCAGGCCCATCTTCTCCACCACCACGCCGGTGTGCTCTTCGTCGACGTCGACCTGGACCTCCTCGATCGGCTCCAGGCGCTGGCCCGTCGTGGGGTCGTTGCGATAGAGCACGCGCGGGCGCGAGATGGAGAGCTCGAAGCCTTCGCGGCGCATCGTCTCGATCAGCACGCCGAGTTGCAGCTCGCCGCGCCCGGCCACCTCGAAGGCATCCTTCTCGGCGGTCTCTGTGATGCGGAAGGCGACGTTGCCCTCCGCCTCGCGCAGAAGGCGGTCGCGGATCATGCGCGAGGTGACCTTGTCGCCTTCCTGCCCGGCCAGCGGCGAATCGTTCACCGAGAAGGTCATGGCCAGCGTCGGCGGATCGATCGGCTGCGCTTCCAGCGGCGCCGCAAACTCCGGTGCGCAGATGGTGTCGGCCACGGTGGCATCGGCGAGGCCGGCAATGGCGACGATGTCGCCGGCCGCGGCCTCCTCAATCGGCACGCGCTTCAGGCCCTGGAACGACAGCATCTTGGTGAGGCGGCCGCCGGTCATGACCTTGCCGCCGCGACGCATCACCTTGACCGGCATGTTGAGCCTTGCCGTGCCGCTGTGTATGCGTCCGGTCAGGATGCGGCCGACGAAGTTGTCGGCCTCCAGCGTGGTCGCCAGCATCGCGAAGGGGCCGCTGGCATCGGCCACCGGCGCCGGCACATGCTTCACGATGAGGTCGAAGAGCTGCCCCATGTCCTTGCGCTCTTGCTCCAGATCGGCAATCGCCCAGCCTTGCTTGGCCGAGGCGAAGAGCGTCGGGAAGTCGAGCTGAGCGTCGGAAGCCTCCAGCGCGACGAAGAGGTCGAAGACCTGGTCGTGCACCCAGTGCGCACGGGCGTCCGGCTTGTCGGCCTTGTTCACCAGCACGATCGGTCTGAGGCCGCGCGCCAGCGCCTTGGCGGTGACGAACTTGGTCTGCGGCATCGGGCCCTCGGAAGCATCGACCAGCAGCAGTACGCCGTCGACCATGGAGAGAATGCGCTCGACCTCGCCGCCGAAGTCGGCATGGCCCGGCGTGTCGACGATGTTGATCTTGGTGTCGCCCCACATGACTGCGGTGCACTTGGCGAGGATGGTGATGCCGCGCTCGCGCTCCAGATCGTTGGAGTCCATCGCGCGCTCGGTCACCTGCTGGTTGGCGCGGTAGGTGCCGGACTGCTTCAGCAGCTCGTCGACCAGCGTCGTCTTGCCGTGGTCGACGTGGGCAATGATCGCAATGTTGCGGATCTTGTTCGCCTGAACCGTCATGATGTTGTTTTGGCTTTCAGTAAAGAGAGTGTGGGGCGTCTCAGGCGCGCTTGGCCTGGGGCTTGCCGAGCTCGTCGGCGACCAGCCCGGCAAGCTTGCGCTCCGGGCGTGCGCCGACGTGGGAAATCACCTCGGCTGCGGCAAGGGCACCGATGCGTCCGCTGTCATATAAGGAGTGGCCATTGGTGACGCCATAAAGGAAACCAGCGGCGAAGAGGTCGCCCGCGCCAGTGGTGTCGATCACCGCCTCGACCGGCGCCGCATCCACCACATGGACCGCGTCGCCGGCGACGATGACCGCGCCTTTCTCGCTGCGGGTCAGCGCCGCCACCTCGCAGTGGGCACGCACCGCCTGCAGGGCGGCGTCGAAATCGGCCGCGTCGTAGAGGCTGCAGACCTCCTCCTCGTTGGCGAAGACGATGTCGACGTGCTTCTCGACGAAATCCTTCAGCTCGTCCTTGTAGCGGTTCACCAGGAAGGGGTCGGACAGGGTGAGGGCGATCTTGCGGCCGGCGGCGTGGGCAAGGCGCGCGGCGGTCAGGAACGCCGCCTTGGCCGGCGGCGAATCCCAGAGATAGCCCTCCATGTAGGTGACCGCGGCGCCCTGCACCTGGGCCGCGATGACGTCCTCGGGGGCGAAATCCACGGCGGCGCCGAGGAAGGTGTTCATCGAGCGGTGGGCGTCCGGTGTGACGAGGATCATGGAGCGGCCGGTCGCCGGCCCCGAGCTGGCGTGCGGCACGTCGAAGGCGACGCCGGCAGCGCGGATGTCGTGGGTGAAGATGGCGCCGAGCTGGTCGTCGCGCACCTTGCCGAGGAAGGCAGCCCGGCCGCCCAGCGAGGCGACGCCGGTCGCCGTGTTGCCGGCGGAGCCGCCGGAGACCTCGACCGCCGGGCCCATGGCGTCATAGAGCTGCAGCGCGCGTGCCTCGTCGATCAGCGTCATGCTGCCCTTGGGGATGCCATGGGTCGTCAGGAAGGCGTCGTCCGCCTTGGCGAGAACGTCCACCAGGGCATTGCCGATGCAGACGACGTCGAGGGTCTGTGCAGTCATGAAAACCGTAAGTCGCTGAAAAGCTGGTGTCTCGGAATGCGGTCGCGCCGGGCGAGGCCCGCTGCGGCAGTCCGCGCCGCCCGCCTCGGCAAAATGGGTCGGGCCTGCCTGGCACGGCTTCGCGCAGCCATGAAAATCGCACGAAGACCCTTGGCGACGCGGCCCCTTTTAGCGGCGCAGGGCCGCCGCGGCAAGCCCGACGCCGCTTGTCGCTGCGCGCCGGGGCGGCTAAAAACCTCGATCATGCTCAAAGCCCTGTCACGCGCCTTCAGCCAAGCCTTCGACCCGGCCTTCCGGCGGGTGTTCAACCGCTCCCTGCTGTACTCGCTGATCACCTTCATCGCCGTCTGGCTGGCCTCGTGGTTCGCCCTCGACTGGGCGGGGGAATGGCTGATCGCCTGGGTCCGCGACTGGGCCGGGGAGGGCTTCTGGGTCGGCGTACTGCAATGGCTGGTCGACATCGCCGCCATCGGCGCCATCGCCGTCGCCTCGTTCTTCCTGTTTCCCGCGGTCATGGTCACGATCATGGCGCTGCTGCTGGACGACATCGCCCGGGCGGTGGAGCGCCGCCACTACCCGGACCTGCCGCCCGCCCGTTCGCAGCCGCTGGGCGAGGCCGTGTTCGGCAACGTCATATTCGTCCTGATAACGTTAATTCTTAATTTACTCGTGCTGCCGCTCTACTTGGTGCTGATCTGGATACCGCCCCTGAATCTGTTGCTGTTCTACCTGCTGAACGGCTACCTGCTGGGGCGGGAGTACTTCGAGATGGTGGCGGTCCGCCGGCTCGACCTGGCGGCCGCCAAGCGGTTGCGA
Organism: Kiloniellaceae bacterium; assembly: GCA_036570545.1. Taxonomy (GTDB): domain Bacteria; phylum Pseudomonadota; class Alphaproteobacteria; order Kiloniellales; family Kiloniellaceae; genus Pelagibius. The sequence continues at coordinate 385 of DATCXZ010000304.1, read as the reverse complement.
CGGGATTTTCGCGGGCAGGTGATCCTGGCAGGGGCGGTAATCACCTTCCTGCTGACCATTCCCCTGGTGAACCTGGTCACGCCGATCATCGCCACCGCCTTCATGCTGCATGTCTTCGAGAACCTGCGCCGCCACGCCCCTTAACTGTCGTGGCGCCAACCTTATCGTAAGGGTTGCGGCTTAAACTGCGGGTGCGTCCCCGCGCGGCAAGGCCCGGCGGGGCAACCGGAAAGGGATGAGATTCGATGTTCGGCAAGCGCAAAGGCCCCGGCCGCCCCAGCGAGCCCTCCGCACCCCTGCTGCCCGAGACGGCCAGCCCCGGCGCCAACCTCCCCGGCGCCAATCCCCCCAACGCCAATCCCGGCGGCGCGCCGGCCGCGGTGGC
>DATCXZ010000303.1:0-3753 GCA_036570545.1 Kiloniellaceae bacterium | reverse complement strand
CCGGCGCGGAACAGGCGCCGCGCGGCCTCGGACGTGGACCCGCGCGCATAAGACCTCTGGCGCCCGCACTCCGGGGCGGGGCGCGGCAGGGCGAGAAAGCTGCGCGCTTCATCCATGGCGTCGCCGACGGCGCTGAAGGCGCAGCGCAGACGGATGAGGTCCAGGAGATCGCCGTGCTCGCCGGTCGCGGCGTCGGCCCACTTGCCCACCGCGCCCGGACCGGCGAGCGGGCCGTCAAGGCGGACATAGAGACTGCGCCCCTTGCTATTCTGGACGTCGCCGACGAGCCAGTAGCGCCCGGCACGGCTTCCGTTGGAGAGATAGTGGCGGCAGACGTCTTCGGCGTGCGCCGCCAGATGCCGCGCGAGGACGGCGGCCGGATGTTCGATCATGGCGCCCTCCCCCGCTCACGCCCGCGCCCGCGCCCGCGCGGTGCACTGCAGGACCGGATGGCGGTCGAGCAAGGTGCCTAGAATGACGACACCGTCTGCTGTCGTGGGAATGAAGAGGCGCAGCCGCCAGGTGATGATCTCGCTCATCAGGCCGAGCGCCTTCAGCTGGTCGACGGCGCCCGCCGGGAAGCGCGCGACCTCGAGGCGCTCGGCGTCCATGACCCGGGCGCGGCGCAAGCTGAGGCCACCGGCGAGTGAGATGCCGGCGCCTCGCTCCATGACCGCGGCCCAGACATCCTCCGCCGAGAGCGCGTGGTCCGCGTCGACACCGAGCGCGGCATAGACGGCGCCGAGCGCCTCGGGGGTCACGAGCCGGCCAATGACCCGCTCGCCCCCCGGGTCTTGCCCTTGGCAAGCCCGAGGGCAGGCTCTGTCGGTCTGCAGCCGGTAGACGCGCATGTTCTCGCCCGGCAGACGGTCCCAGATCGGCAGCAGGAGCCCTGTGATGACGTGGAACTCGCTCACAGAGAACTGCGGGACCTCGCTGATCTCCCTCTCCCAAAGCGTTCCAAACCTGTTGTGGAGCGACGGTTCCCAGTGCGAGGCCGCGAAATCGCGGACGCTCATGGTCTCCCGGCCCATCGGGCGGACCAGGCGCACGCGCTCCTCGACGCTGCCGTCGTCGTACATGCGGCCGGGCGCGGGGATGCGCACGGCGGCGCGGTTGGAGACGGGGTTGACGACCAGCTCGCCATGGTGCCGGAGCGCGATCCTGTGGGCCTCGTCCAGGCCGAGTGGGCGGTTGCGGTCCCTGCGCCGGACACGGTAGCTGCGGGTCTCGGCGCCGGTCGCGGCATGGGTATAGACGGTGCGCCGCTCGATGATCTCGAAGCTCTCGGCGATCAGCGTCTCGACCCCGACATCGTGGGTGCCCGCAGCGATGGCGCCCTCAATCTGAGACTCGAGCCGCGCCTCGAACTCTTCGAACAGCGCGTTCTGCAGCCCGATGCGCAGCGCCAGCATGCGGTTGAGGAAGCGGGTGATCGGCGGCAGGTCTTCCTTCAGGCTGCCGTCCTGGTCGGTGAGATCCAGGCCCGTGTGCTCGGTGAAGGTCGCGAGCGAGCAGCAGGCGATGCGCCCGGCGTGAAGCGCTTGGTAGAACTGCCGCAGCGCCGCCTTGGCGTAGGGGCTCTCCAGGTTGTCGTCGGCGCGGAACAGGCCCTGCCCGCCGGTCTGGCGCTGGCCGCGGGTGATCGCGCCGAGCGTGTCGAGACGGCGCGCGATGGTGGAGAGGAACCGCTTCTCGCCCTTGACGTCGGTGGCGACCGGCCGGAACACTGGCGGCTGGAGCTGATTGGTGCGGTTGGAGCGCCCGAGGCCCTGGATCGCGGTGTCTGCCTTCCAGCCGGGCTCCAGCAGATAGTGAATGCGCAGGCGCCGGTTCCTGGCACCGAGGTCGGCGTGGTAGCTGCGCCCGGTGCCGCCGGCATCGGAGAAGACGAGGATGCGTTTCTCGTCGTCCATGAAGGCCTGCGTCTCGCCGAGATTGGCCGAGGCGGGGCGGCTCTCGACGGAGAGGCGGTCGCCGCCCGGGTCGGCCTTGCGCACGACGCGCTTCGACCGGCCGGTGACCTCGGCCACCTGCTCGGGCCCGAAGTGCCAGACGATCTGGTCGAGTGCTGCCTGGACCGACGGCAGGGCGGCCAGATGCTCGACCAGGCGATCGCGCCGCTCGACCGCCTCGCGCGAGACGACCGGGTTGCCGTCGGCATCGAAGACGGGCCGCGACATGAGGTTGCCCTCCGCATCGGAGAAGACCTCGAAGAGCTGCGTCGGGAAGGAGTGGGCGAGGTAGTCGAGGACGTATTCGCGCGGGGTGATGTCGACCGCGATGTCCGACCATTCGGCGGCTGGGATCTCGGCGAGCCGCCGGTCGAGCAGCGCCTCGCCGGTCGAGACCACCTGCACCACGACGGCGTGGCCCGCCTCGAGGTCGCGCTCGATCGCCGCGATCAAGGTCGGGCACTTCATGGCGGTCAGGAGATGGTTGAAGAAGCGCTGCTTGTTGGATTCGAAGGCCGATCGCGCGGCAGCCTTGGCGTTGCGGTTCAAGGTGCCTTCGGGACCGGTGATGTTGGCCGCCTCGAGCGCCGCCTCGATGTTCTGGTGGATGATCTTGAAGGCATCGGCGTAAGAATCGTAGATCGCGACCTGCTCCGGCGTCAGGTCGTGCTCGACGATCTCGTAGACGACCCCCTCGTAGGAGAGCGCGCGGGAGGCGTAGAGACCGAGCGCCTTGAGGTCGCGCGAAATCACCTCCATCGCCGCGATGCCGCCCGCCTCCATGGCGGCGATGAAGTCGGCGCGCGAAGCGAAGGGGAAGTCGCCGGTGCCCCAGAGGCCAAGCCGGGCGGCATAGGCGAGGTTGCGCACCGTGGTGGCGCCGGTCGCGGAGACGTAGACGACGCGGGCGTTGGCCAGCGCATTCTGCAGCCGCAGGCCTGCCCGCCCCTGTTGCGAGGGCGCCTTCTCGCCGCGGGCGCTCCTGTCGCCGCTGGCATTCGCCATGGCATGCGCCTCATCGAAGACGATGACGCCGTCGAAGTCGCGCCCCAGCCAGTCGACGATCTGTCGGACCCGGGAGCACTTGCCCTGGCGCTCGGCCGTGCGCAGCGTGGCATAGGTGGTGAAGAGGATGGCATCGCCCAACTGAATGGCGGCACCCTGCCGGTAATGCGCGAGCGCGATGATGTCGCTCTTGGCGCCACCGAGGGCGGTCCAGTCGCGCACCGCGTCCTCGATCAGCTTGTCGGACTTGGAGATCCAGAGCGCCCGGCGCCGGCCCTTGAGCCAGTTGTCGAGGATGATCCCGGCGACCTGGCGGCCCTTGCCGGCCCCGGTGCCGTCGCCCAGGAACCAGCCGCGCCGGAAGCGCACGGCGCCTGGCGTCCCGGGGTCGACCGCGCTCACCGCATCGAACGTCTCGTCGACCGCGTAGTGGCGGGCAAGGAAACCCGCATGGGCCTCGCCCGCATAGATCAGGCTCTCGAGCTGGGCGTCGGAGAGAACGCAGTCGGTCACCAGGCGATCCAGGACATGGGGCCGATAGCCCGGCTTGGGCGGTGCCACCGAGGCCATGGCGGCGGACTGGACGAGCCTGGTCGGATGGGGCTTGGCGCCGGGAAGGACGACGGATTGGACCTCGTAGCCCTCGTAGAGCGCCTCGGTGATGGACTTGCCGGCCGGCGTCCAGTCGCGCGTCGCATAATCGAGCTCGACCGCGGTCGCGGCATCGAGCCGGTGCGCAGGCCGGCGCAGCGGCAGCCTTCGCGCGGGCGATCTGCTCACCGCGACGGCGGCG
>DATCXZ010000302.1:0-3299 GCA_036570545.1 Kiloniellaceae bacterium | reverse complement strand
CGCGCGGCCCTTCCTGGCGCTGGCGGGCGACGCTCGCCGGGTGCTGCTGACGCCGGCGACCTCCCTCGCGCTGCTGCTGCTTTCGGCGCTGGCGCAGCTTCTGACGGTGGGCGCCACCTACCTGCTGGCGCAGGGCCTCGGCCTGCCGCTCGCCTTTGCCGACTGTCTCGCCCTGATGCCTGCGGTCGTGCTGATCACCTTTTTCCCGCTTTCCCTCGCCGGCTGGGGCGTGCGCGAGGGGGCCGCGGTGCTGTTGCTGGGCGTTGCCGGGCTGGCCGCCGATGCCGCCCTGGCGGTTTCGGTGCTTTTTGGCCTCGGTATGCTGGCCGCCGGCCTGCCCGGCTGCTTCTTGTGGTTGAGATCGCGCCGAAAACCCTGAGGCGCGCCGCATTGTGATCGGCGGGCCGGGCCTGTAGGATCGATCCTGTCGCCCCAAACGACGGACCCTTCTGCCGATGCCCCTCGATCGCGCCGCCGATCCCGTCTTTGTCCACTCGGCCTGCCCGCACGACTGCCCGAGCACCTGCGCGCTCGAGGTCGAGCGGCTGTCGAGCACGCGCATCGGCAAGGTGCGCGGCGCGCGCGGCAACGACTATACCGACGGCGTTGTCTGCGCCAAGGTCGCGCGCTACGCCGAGCGGGTTCATCATCCCGACCGCTTGACCACGCCGCTGCGGCGCGTCGGCGAGCGCGGCGCCGGCCGCGACGCCTACCAGGAGATCGGCTGGGAGGAGGCGCTCGACGAGGTTGCCGAGGCGCTCTTGAAGGCCGAGCAGCGGCATGGCAGCGAAACCGTCTGGCCCTACTTCTACGCCGGCACCATGGGGCTCGTGCAGCGCGACGGCATCGAGCGCCTACGCTACGCCAAGCGCTACTCGCGGCAGTATTCCACCATCTGCACCAAGCTGGTGGCGACCGGCTGGAACGCCGCCTGCGGCGCTCGGCGCGGCCCCGATGCGCGCGAGATGGTCGAGTCCGACCTCATCGTGGTATGGGGCGGCAATCCGGTCTCCACCCAGGTCAACGTCATGGCCTGGGTCGCGAAGGCCCGCAAAGCGCGCGGCGCCAAGCTGGTAGTGGTCGACCCCTATCGCACCGGAACGGCCGAGCAGGCCGACGTCCACCTGGCGCTGAAGCCGGGCACCGACGGGGCTCTGGCCGCCGCGGTGATCTCGGTGCTGCTGGCGGAGGGCTACGCCGATCGCGCCTACATGGAAAAGTACAGCGACTGGGACGCCGGGCTGGAGGCGCACTTCGCCGCCTGCACGCCCGCCTGGGCGGCCGGCGTCACCGGCCTGACGGAGGCGGAGATCGTCGCCTTCGCGCGGCTCTATGGAGAGACCAAGCGCAGCTACATCCGCGTCGGCTACGGCTTCTCGCGGGCGCGCAACGGATCCTCCTCGGTGCACGCCGTGGCCTGCCTGCCGACGGTGACGGGGGCCTGGCAGTATCGCGGCGGCGGCGCCATGCAGGCGCAAAGCGACGTCTACGGGCTCGACGAGACCCTGATCCAAGGGCTCGACGTCCGCGACAAGTCCACGCGCCTGCTCGACCAGTCGCGCATGGGTCCCATCCTCACCGGGGATCGCCGCGACCTCGGCGACGGGCCGCCGGTCACCGCGCTCTTTATCCAGAACACCAATCCCATGGTGGTCTGTCCCGAGCACGCCAAGGTGGCCGAGGGCTTTGCGCGGCCGGACCTCTTCACCTGCGTGCACGAGCAGTTCATGACCGAGACGGCGGCCATGGCCGACATCGTGCTGCCCGCCACCACCTTCCTGGAGCACGACGACATCTATGTCGCCAGCGGCCACACCTACCTGCAGGTGACCAAGGCGGTGATCGAGCCGCTGGCGGACTGCCGCAGCAACCACGAGGTCCTTTGCGGCCTCGCCGGGCGGCTCGGCGCGACGCATCCGGGCTTCGAGATGACCGCCTGGGAGATCATCGACGCCACCTTCAAGGCTTCCGGCCTGCCGGACGCCGAGACGGTCTACCAGGCGCATTGGCACGACTGCGCGAAGTCCTTCGAGGAGATGCATTTCCTGAACGGCTTCGGCCACGCCGACAAGCGGTTCCATTTCCGCGCCGACTGGGCCGCCTGCGGGCGCGACTTCGCCGACATGCCGGCGCTGCCGGGCCACAACGCGGGCTACGACCAGGCCGACGGGGAGCGGCCCTTCCGCCTGGTGGCGGCGCCGGCGCGCTCCTTCCTCAACACCACCTTCACCGAGACTCCGGGGTCGCTGAAGCGCGAGAAGCGGCCGACGCTGCTGATCCATCCGGCCGCCGCCGCCGACCTCGGCATCGCCGACGGGCAGCGCGTGCGGCTCGGCAACCGGCAGGGCTCGCTCGTCATCCGCGCGGCCTTCTTCGATGGCCTGCAGCCGGACGTGGTGGTGGTCGAGAGCATCTGGCCAAACCGCGCCTTCGAGGAAGGCCGCGGCATCAACCTCCTGACCAGCGCCGATCCCGGCCGGCCGGCGGGGGGCGCGGTGTTCCACGATACCGCGGTCTGGGTGCAGCCGGCCTGAGGCGGTTGCCGCCACCCCATTCCACCCGGCCCCGCTCGACTGCCCGTACGACTGCCCACTCGGCTGTCCACGTTGGATTCCGCGCGCCGCGGGCCTAGGTTACTATCACAGGGCAAAGCAGCCGCGGCAGAAGGTGGATGGCAAAGGATTCCAGGCTCCCTCCCAAGATTCCGGACACCGCCTCGACCTCCGAGGTGGACGTCTTCCTGCGCCGGCTGGCGGCCACCCCAGCACCGGGGCGGTCCGCGGGCCCAGACGGCAGCCTGGCGCGTGGCCGGTTGATCTTCGCCATGGACGCCACCGCCAGCCGTGAGCCGACCTGGGACCGCGCGTCCCACCTGCAGGCGGAGATGTTCAAGGAGACCGAGGCGCTTGGCGGACTGGACGTGCAGCTCATCTACTACCGCGGCTTCGGCGAGTGCAGGGCGAGTCCGTGGGTTTCCGAATCGGCTAAGCTGCTGCGCTTCATGACTGGTGTGTTCTGTCTCGCCGGGCGCACCCAGATCGGCAAGGTGCTGCAGCGCGCGGCCAAGGAAACGCGGCAGAGGAAGGTCTCGGCCCTGGTGTTCGTCGGCGACGCCATGGAGGAGGAGCTCGACCACCTCGGCCACCTGGCCGGAGAGCTCGGCCTGCTCGGCGTGCCCTGCTTCATGTTCCACGAGGGCAGCGATGCGGTCGCGCGGCGCGCCTTCCAGCAGATCGCGCGGCTCAGCGGCGGCGCCTTCTGCACCTTCGACTCGGCGAGCGCGCGCCAGCTCCGCGAGC
>DATCXZ010000301.1:0-7552 GCA_036570545.1 Kiloniellaceae bacterium | reverse complement strand
ACGATGCCGCGACCGCCGCCGCCGAGCCGCCGGAGGAGCCGCCCGGCACCAGCGGGCGGTTGTCGCCGCTCTTGCGCCAGGGGTTCTCCACGCCGCCATAGAAGCTCGTCATGTTCGACGAGCCCATGGCGAACTCGTCCAGGTTGGTCTTGCCCAGCAGCACCGCGCCGGCGTCCCACAGGTTCCGGCTGACCGTCGACTCGTAGGTCGGATGAAAGCCGTCGAGAATGTGCGAGCCGGCCGTCGTCAGCACGCCCTCGGTGCAGAACAGATCCTTCATGCCGATGGGGATGCCTTCGAGGAGGCCGGCCTGCCCCGCCTTGCGCCTGGCGTCGGAGGCCTCGGCCATTTCCAGCGCCTTCTCAGGCGTCTCGGTGATGAAGGCGTTCAGCGACCGCGCGGCTTCGACAGCGGCAATGTGCGCCTCGGTCAGCTCGCGCGCGGAGATCTCGCCCTTGGCCAGCAGGTCGCGCGCGCCCGCGATGGTGAGGTTGGTAAGCGCGCTCATCACTCGACCACCTTCGGCACCGCATAGAAGCCGTGTGCCGCCTCCGGCGCGTTGACCGTCACCCGTTCCGGATAGCCGCCGTCGCTCACCGCATCCTCGCGCAGCGGCAGCTTCATGGAGACCACCGAGGTCATCGGCTCGACGCCGTCTGTGTCCAGCTCGGAAAGCTGCTCGATCCAGCCGAGGATGTTGGATAGTTCCTTGGCCAGCGCCTCCTTGTGACCCTCGTCGACACGAACGCGCGCCAGTCTCGCGATCTTCGCGACAGTCTCCTTGTCGACCGACATCGGCCCCAACCTCGTTTCCGGAAAAGCTCCGCCCGGCACGGGCGTCGGAGCAGTCAAATTCCGCGGGAACCTAGCACCCACCCTGGCGTCCCGCAAGTTTGGGCCGGACTGGGATCTAGTGGACTCACGCATCCCGCGCAGGTGCCTAGCAACGCTTCCACACACCGCTGTCGTCCCGGGGCCTGTCCCTACGATGTTCACGCATCTCTGTCGCCCACTTTGAGGTCGTCATCCCGGCCAAGCGAGCAACGCGAGCGCGAGCCGGGATCCATGGATGGGCCAGGCGCCGGGCGGCGCAATAGGCCCAGGATCGCGCTCGCTCACGCTCGCTTGTCCGGGGTGACGGTCAGGGTAAGACGATAGAGATGCCCCTTCCTGTTGCCGATTGAGCGGTTAGGGCAGTGGGTCCCGGCAACGAGTGCCGGGACGACAGCTTTGGGGTGGCAAGGATGAGCTACTCCTGCGCGGGATCTATGAACGCCGGAGGAGTGAGAACCAGGCCGCCTTGCCGCCCAGCCGTGCGCTGCCTATAAGAGACTGCTTTCCTTCCGACCCTGGGGCGCGCCCGCAGCGATGGACCTCGCCGTCACAGAACTCGCCGCCCGCCTGCAGCCGGGCCAGCGCCTGCTCGGGCTCGACGCCGGCGCCAAGACCATCGGCGTGGCGGTTTCGGACTCGGCCCTGCGGGTCGCCTCGCCGCTCGAGACCATCAGGCGCGGCAAGTTCGGCGACGATGCCGCCCGCCTCGCCGTGCTCTGCCGCGACTACCGCATCGGCGGCCTGGTCATCGGCCTGCCGGTGAACATGGACGGCAGCGAAGGGCCGCGCTGCCAGTCGGTGCGCCAGCTCGCCCGCAATCTCGTCGAGAAGGCCGGCTTCACGCAGTCCGTCGCGTTCTGGGACGAGCGGCTCTCCACCGCCGCGGTCCAGCGCTTCCTGGTCGGCGAGGCCGACATGACCCGCAAGCGCCGTGCCGAGGTCGTCGACAAGATGGCGGCCGCCTACATCCTGCAGGGGGCGCTCGACGCCATCACCCGCCAGGGGCCGCACCTGGGCCCGAACGTAGGCGGGGCCTGACCCGCCCATGCAGGCCCTCGCCACCGCCGTCTTTCCGGTCTTTCTCCTCATCCTGCTCGGCCTCCTGCTGCGTCAGCGCGGCTGGCTCGCCGACGGGTTTTGGGAGCCGGCCGAGCGGCTCTGCTACTTCGTCCTCCTACCGGCGCTGCTGCTGACCTCCCTCGCGCAGGCCGATTTCGCCGCCCTGGCAGCGGCGGCCGTCACCGGCGCCGTGGTTCTCGCGATCATGGCCATGACCTGCCTGCTGCTGCTGGTCCAGCTCGCCACCCGCGGCGACGGGCCCGCCTTCACCGCCGTTCTCCAGACCGCGATCCGGCCCAACACCTACATCGGCCTTTCCATCCCCTTCGCGCTCTACGGCGAGGCCGGCCTCGCCGTCGCCGCGCTCGTCGTCGCCGCCGTGGTGCCCACCGTGAACCTCATCTCGGTGGCGGCGCTGGTGCGCTACGGCGGCAACTATGCCGGGCGCAGTCCGAGCCTGCTGCGCGCGGTTCTGCTCAACCCGCTGATCCTTTCGTGCCTCGCCGGCCTCGCGCTCAACGTCAGCGGCCTCGGCCTGCCGCCGGTCGTCGACGAGACCCTCACGATCCTGGCCCGCGCCGCGCTGCCGCTCGCCCTGCTGGCGGTCGGCGCCGGCCTCAACCTCGCCTCGGCCAAGGCGAGCGGCGGCCGCGTCACGGTCGCCGTGGTCCTCAAGCTCGCCGGCCTGCCGCTGCTGACCGCCGCGTTCTGCTGGCTGCTCGGCGTCGGCGGCCTCGCCTGGACTGTGGCGATGATCTTCAACGCCCTGCCCGCCGCCACTTCTTCCTATATCCTCGCGCGCCAGATGGGCGGCGCCCCCGGCCTGGTCGCCAACATCCTCACCGTTCAGGCCCTGGCCGCCGCCGTCACCCTGCCCCTGCTGGTGCTGCTCGTCGTGTGACACTCCCGCCTCGGCACTTGACCGCTTCGCCCTGCGGCGGCACAACCCCGATAGTCGCATCGCCGCTGAGGACTCCCACTGCATGACCGCTCCGCTCACCGGCCTGCGGGTCTTCGACCTGACCCGCATCCTGGCCGGCCCGACCTGCACCCAGCTTTTGGGCGACCTCGGCGCCGAGGTGATCAAGATCGAGCGCCCCGGCCAGGGCGACGACACCCGCAAGTGGGGGCCGCCCTTCGTGCCCGGCCCTGAGGGCGAGGACACCACCGAGAGCGCCTACTACCTCTCCGCCAACCGCAACAAGCGCTCCGTCGGCATCGACATCTCCAAGCCCGAGGGCCAGAAGCTGGCGCGCGAGCTGATCGGCTACTGCGACATCCTGGTCGAGAACTACAAGGTCGGGAACCTCGCGCGCTACGGGCTCGGCTACGACGACCTGAAGGAGAGCCATCCCGGCCTCATCTACTGCTCGATCACCGGCTTCGGCCAGACGGGACCCTACGCGCCGCGCGCCGGCTACGACTACCTCGCCCAGGGCATGGGCGGCATCATGAGCCTGACCGGCGAGCCGGACAGCGAGCCGGTGAAGGTCGGCGTCGGCATCGCCGACATCATGTGCGGCATGTACGCGGTAAGCGCGATCCTGGCGGCGCTGCACTATCGCGGCATGACCGGCCTCGGCCAGCGCATCGACCTCGGCCTGCTCGACACCCAGGTCTCCTGGCTCACCTACGAGGGCCTCAACTACCTGACCTCCGGCCAGGTCCCCAAGCGCCAGGGCAGCGAGCATCCCAACATCGTGCCCTACAAGGTGATGCCCTGTGCCGACGGCTACTTCATCCTGGCGGTCGGCAACGACGGCCAGTTCGCCCGCTTCTGCGCTTTCGCCGGCGTGCCGGAGCTGGCCGAGGACGCGCGCTTCACGACCAACGCCGACCGCGTGCGCAACCGCGTCGCGCTCTACGAGATCCTGCCGGAGATCACCCGCCAGAAGACCCAGAAGGCCTGGGTCGACGGCCTCGCCGAGCTGGCGGTGCCGGCCGGCCCGGTGAACACCCTCGATCAGGTCTTCGCCGATCCCCAGGTGCTCGCCCGCGAGATGAAGGTCTCCATGCCCTACCGCGGCAGCCGCGACGGCAAGGTCGACCTCATCGGCAACCCGATCAAGTTCTCCGAAACGCCGGTGGAATATCGATTCGCGCCGCCGCGCGCCGGCCAGGACAGCGACGCGGTGCTCGAGGAACTGCTCGACATCGGCCCCGAGGAGCGCGCCCGCCTGCGCGGCAAGGGCATCATCTAGGACTTTTCAGAGATCGCCGCGACTGCCGCTTGCTCCCCGGCAGGCGCGGTGTCATAAGACGGCTTTAATGACTGTATCCTCAGGCACGTCGGCCTACGAAGGCTATCGGCACCGTCACCTGCTCGGCATCGAGGGGCTGACGCCGCCGGAAATCCTTTTTCTTCTCGACCTTTCCGACGGCTACGTCGATCTGAACCGCGGCGCGGACAAGAAGAAGCACCTCCTCGACGGCCGCACGGTCATCAATCTTTTCTTCGAGAACTCAACACGTACGCGGACGTCTTTCGAGCTTGCTGCGAAGCGGCTCGGCGCCGACGTCATCAACATGTCGGTGGCCTGGTCCTCGATCAAGAAGGGCGAGACGCTGATCGACACGGCGATGACCCTCAACGCCATGCACCCGGACGTGCTGGTGGTGCGCCATCCCGATTCCGGCGCGGTGCAGCTTCTCGCCGAGAAGATGAACTGCGCCGTCATCAACGGCGGCGACGGCAGCCACGAGCATCCGACCCAGGCGCTGCTCGATGCCCTGACCATCCGGCGCCGCCTCGGCACCATCGAGGGCCTGCGCGTTGCCATCTGCGGCGATATCGCCCACAGCCGCGTCGCCCGCTCCAACATCCACCTGCTGACCACGCTGGGCGCGCGCGTGCGCCTCATCGCGCCGCCGACCCTGATGCCGAGCGCCGTCGAGCGCCTGGGCGTCGAGACCTTCACCGACATGCGCAAGGGTCTCGAAGACTGCGACATCGTCATGATGCTGCGCCTGCAGACCGAGCGCATGCAGGGCAGCTACGTGCCCTCGACACGCGAGTACTTCCATTTCTTCGGGCTCGACCGCGAGAAGCTGCAGGCGGCCAAGCCGAACGCGCTCATCATGCACCCGGGGCCGATGAACCGCGGCGTCGAGATCGACAGCGAGCTCGCCGACGACATCCACCGCTCGGTGATCCGCGAGCAGGTCGAGATGGGCGTCGCCGTGCGCATGGCCTGCCTCGAAACCCTCAACCGCAATCTGCATCTGGCGCGCAGCCGGCAGGAACAGGCTGCCCAATGACAGATAGCTCGAGAGACCGCGCGTGAGCCCTCTCCCTCCGAAGCACCGCACCGCCTACGTCAACGCCCGCCTGCTGGATCCGGCGAGCGGCCTCGACGCGCCGGGCGGTCTGCTCGCCGAAGACGGCAAGATCGCCGACCTCGGGCCTCACCTCTTCAAGGAAGGCGAGCCGGAGGGCGTGCAGCGGGTCGACTGCGGCGGCGCCTGCCTGGCGCCGGGCCTGGTCGACATGCGCGTGCAGATCCGCGAGCCGGGCGAGGAGCACAAGGAGACCATGGACAGCGCTGGACGCGCTGCTGCAGCGGGCGGCGTCACCTCGATGGTCGGGCTACCCAACACCGAGCCGGTGATCGACGACGTCGCCGGCGTCGAGTTCGTCGCGCGCCGCGCCCGCGAGGTGAAGGGCGTCAAGGTCTACACTTACGCCGCCGTCACGCGGAACCTGGAAGGCCGCGAGATCACCGAGATGGGGCTGCTGGCCGAGAACGGCGCCGTCGCCTTCACCGACGGCCTGAAGGCGGTGGAGAACGCCCAGGTCATGCGCCGGGCCCTCGCCTACGCCAAGACCTTCGGCCTCCTCATCGTGCAGCACCCGGAGGAGCCGAGCCTCGCCGGCGGCGCCATGAACGGCGGTGAGCTCGCGACCCGCCTCGGGCTGCCGGGGATTCCCAGGCTGGCCGAGGTCATGATGATCGAGCGCGACCTGCGGCTCGTCGAGATGACCGGCGGGCGCTACCACGTGGCGCACATCAGCACGGCCGAGAGCGTCGAAGCGATCCGCCGCGCCAAGGCGCGCGGCCTCGACGTCACCTGCGACACCGCTCCGCACTACTTCGCGCTGAACGAGATCGCGGTCGGCGACTACCGCACCTTCGCCAAGGTCTCGCCGCCGCTGCGCAGCGAGGACGACCGCCAGGCCATCCTGGCGGGCGTCGCCGACGGCACCATCGACGCCATCGCCAGCGATCACAGCCCGCACGACGTCGAGTCGAAGCGCCTGCCCTTCGCCATCGCCGAGCCTGGCATCGTCGGCCTGGAGACCCTGCTGCCGCTGTCGCTGCAGATCGTCCACGCCGGCAAGGCCGGCCTGCTCGACCTGCTGGCCCGCCTCACCGTGCGGCCCGCCGAGATTCTCGGGCTCAACGCCGGGCGCCTCGCCAAGGGAGCGCCCGCCGACTTCGTGATCTTCCACCCTGAGCGCGCCTGGAAGATCGAGCCCGACCGCTTCGCCAGCAAGTCCAAGAACAGCCCCTTCGAGGGCCTGCCGGTGCAGGGCCGCGTGCAGCGCACCGTGGTCGACGGCCGCGCGCTCTTCGCGCCGGCCTGAAGCGCAAGCGCCGGCGATGCCCGATCCGATCTCCTGGGAATTCGCCTGGCCCTATCTGGCGGCCGCCCTGGTGGGCGGCTACCTCCTGGGCTCGGTGCCCTTCGGCCTCCTGCTGACCCGCATGGCCGGCCTCGGCGACCTGCGCAGCATCGGCTCCGGCAACATCGGCGCCACCAACGTGCTGCGCACCGGCCACAAGAGCCTCGCCGCCGCGACGCTGCTGCTCGATGCCGGCAAGGGCGCCGCCGCGGTGCTGATCGCAAAGCAGTGGGGCCCCGACATGGCGCTGGTCGCCGCTTTTGGCGCGGTCCTCGGCCATCTCTTCCCCGTCTGGCTGGGCTTCCGGGGCGGCAAGGGCGTGGCGACCACCCTCGGCGTGCTGCTCGCGCTCGCACTGCCGCTGGGCGCCGCGAGCTGCCTGCTTTGGCTTCTCGTCGCCGTAGTGTTTCGCTATTCCTCCCTGGCGGCGCTGGTGGCCGTCGCCGCCGCCCCGGTCGTCGCCTGGTTGCTCCTCGCGGATCTCCAGATGGTCCAACTCACCGCCGCTCTCGCGGTTCTGGTCTGGCTGCGCCACCACGAGAACATCCGCCGCCTGCTGACCGGTCAGGAGTCCAAGATCGGGCGGAATACGAGTTAAGCCAGAACCCCAGGATCAGTACGCAACCAATTAATATAACTAAGACTGTCACCCTCGGGCCTGACCCGAGGGTCCAGGGCAAGCGACGGAACGGCCGCCCCTGGATGCCCGGCTCGGAGGCCGAGCATGACGGTCGAAGGGGTGGCACCAACGGTGCACCTCTCCACCAATCCCCTTGACCTCCATCGCCCCCCACAACGATCTTCAAGCGATGAGCGATGGCGAAACTAAACCTCTGAGCGATGGCGAGCGGCTGGACTGGCTGCGCCTGATCCGCTCGGAGAACGTCGGGCCGGTGGTGTTCCGCCAACTTCTGGAGCGTTACGGCAGCCCGGCCCGGGCCCTGGAGGCGCTGCCGGAGCTGGCCCGCCGCGCCGGCGGCCGGCGTCGAATCCGGATCTGCAGCCCCGCCGAGGCCGACGCCGAGCTGGCCGCCG
>DATCXZ010000300.1:0-3013 GCA_036570545.1 Kiloniellaceae bacterium | reverse complement strand
TTGCTTGCGCCGGCGCCGGCGCCGCGGCGCGCTTGGCGCCTGGGCGGCCTGCGAAGCCACGATGTAGCCCTGGCGGGTCAGCAGGCGCTGCTCGATGAGCCGGATATCGGAATGGCGGGCGTAGCGCCAGACCGCCCTGGTCTCGCGGTTGTGCGTTTCCGCCAGGTTGGAGCCGATCTTCAGGTTGCGGCCCGGATAGCGGGCATCGAAGGCCTCGAGCACTTCGAAATAGGCCCGCACCGGGTCCCACTCGCGCGCCAGCGTGGCCGCCGGGGTATCGAAGCAGCGCAGCCCCGCGGCGGCTACTTCTCCTGCCAGGCGGCATAGCGCGCTTCGGCGTCGTCGAGGCGGCGCGCATCGAGAATCCGCCGGGCGTCTTCCAGCAGCCAGTAGGCGGTCTTGAGCACCGGCGCCGCCGCGAAGGCAAGCTCTATTCACGCCAGCGCGTCGTCGTTCTGCCGGAGCCTCGCCCAGCGCGTCTTCAGCGCCTTGGCTGCCTGCTTGATGTTCCAGACGCCGTCCTGCGCCTTCTTCGAGAGGTACTTCAGCTTTCTGCCATCCTTGCCGCGCCCCAGTCCCTGCCAGGTCGCGATGCGAAAGTCGTTCATCTTGTCGGCAAAAAGGTCCTGGAGGTGGAAGCGGCCGGGCACGAGGCGCGGTGCCAGCGTCGGGCAGCGGACCTGGGCCATCGCGAGGGCCTGGGCCACGATGGCGCGCTCGACCAGACCGCAGTCTGTCGCCAGCGCGAGCAGCGCCTCAGGGCGGGGCAGCCGCAAAAGCACCCGGGCCAGCCGGGCGATGACCTTCGATCGGTGGCCGTCGCGCATCTCGATGAGAGCGACCGGGCAGCGGATGCCTTCAGCCGGATGGCAGGCCACCACCTGCAGCGCCGGACGGTGGGCGCCTTTCTCTTCGTTGAGGTAGACGGCGTCGATCGCCAGGTAGAGCACCTCGAAACGGTCGCGCGCCATGGCTTCCCAGTTGCGCTCGGGCTGGCGTGCAGCGATCGCCCGGATGGCGCGGGCCGGCGCCAAGGTGCGTCGCCGGCAGCCGAGGACACCGTGATGGGCGAGATCGCGCTCGAGCTCGGCGACGAGACCGGCATGAAGGCGGGTCTGCGGGTCGAAGCCTTCCGGCAGTAGCACCCGGCACGCCGGCCCGCTGCCGGTGCTGGCCGGCAGCTGGTAGACCGGCAGGTAGCCGCAGAGTTCCACCGGCCGTCCGGACCGCGAGGCGGCAAAGAGGCGCCGACGGACCTGGCCGAGATAGCGGCTGCCTTCCGGCAGCTGTGCGGCCAGGGTCGTGCGGCCGGGGTCGTAGACGAAGACGATGCGCTCGGCGGCCACCGTCTTGCCCTCGATGCGGACCAGGCTGGTGGTGCTGGTGAGCGCGACGACCTCGGGCCAGCCGAGCGTCTCGGTGTGAATAGAGCCGTCGGCAGCGGGCGGGGTGACGAAACGCGAACGGGGACCGACCTTGGGCATGGATAGGATGCTCCGGATTTCGGGGACAAGCCGGCCGCCATCGCAGCCGGCGCTTCTTTTCTGAAACCCAGGTCCGTTTGCGCCGATTTCAAAAAAAAGAATCTGACGCCCGGCAAGGCGGCAGCGTTCTGCGGTTTTTCCCCGGCCTTATAAAGATCCCCACGGCGACAATTTTCGTCGCCCCTTGCGCCGACCAACCGGCGGAGGCTGAGCGGGCCCGGCCTGCGCGCCTTCTTCACCATCGCCGACCGCTGGGGTCTCAGCGCCGCCGAACGCCGCCGCGTTCTCGGGTCCCCCGCGCGCACCACATATTACCGCTGGCGCGCGAGAGCCCGCGCCAAGAACGACCTCACCCTGCCGGCAGCGGTGCTCTTGCGCATCTCGGCGGTGCTCGCCCTTTACAAGGCGCTTGCCGTTCTCTTCGGCGCGGCCGAGGCGGTCGCCTGGCTGCGCGAGCCGCACGACGCGGCCGTCTTCGGCGGTCAGCCGCCGCTGGCGCTTGTGACCAGCGGGACGCTTCAGAGGCTCTTGGTGACGCACAGCTACGTCGCTGCCCTCTGCGCGGGCCACGGCCCGCCGCCTGGCCCTGGCGAACTTGAGCTGCCGCCCCTGACCGCGGACGACATCGTGATCGTCTGTCGGCGGCACTTATCCAGGTCCCGCGGCGCGGTCGCCACCTCAAAGCGAACCCACCCTGTGCCGGCGTAGGTGCCTGGTCGGACAAAGACGTTGCGGCACCCGGTGCCGAGAACGCGACAGACACGACTTGCGAGATCTGTAACCCATTGGACGACGACGGCTCGCACCCGAAGAAGGAGATGAGTTATGAGCGACCGTCACGAGCGGAATTTCCTGCGCTGGCTCGCCGACCACGAACGCGGCACCTGGCGCGAAGACCTGCGGTCTCGCTATGCGCCTTGGTTTGACGGTATGCCGTGGGGCTTTGAAGTGGGCGATGGCTGGCGCGCGCTGATCGAGCAGCTGACGGCGGAGGTCTCTGACATCGTCGGCGGCCCCGATGTGGATCCCAAGCCCCGGGTCGTCCAGGTAAAAGAAAAGTTTGGAGAACTGCGCTACTATATCCGCGCGGTGCCCGCATCGCATGCCGACGCGATCTATGAGGCCGTGATGCGTGCTGAAGCGCGCAGCCGTCGGACCTGTGAGGCCTGTGGCGCGGCAGGCGAGTTGAGGCAGACTGCGGGTGGCTACCTGTACACCTCGTGCCGTGCGCACATACAGTAACTCCACCTCTGCCGGACCGGGGATGCCGTTGCGTTTCTGGGGCTGGCGAGGGCGCTTCGCCGGCGTCGGATGACTTTCCAGCGTGTATCGTCCCAGCCCACTGCAGATCCGCTTTCCTCTCGCATCGCCCGCGCAATGTGACCACTTGACCTGCTCCCCCTAGGCTCCCGCAGTTGATATGAGAGTCCTCTCTGATTGGGGTTATCGAGGTCAAGCTGCTCCTGATCGGCGTCGTCGTCGGGTTCGTCGTCCCCGTAGGTCACTCGCTTCTCTTCGCAGTCGGCGCA
>DATCXZ010000299.1:0-7105 GCA_036570545.1 Kiloniellaceae bacterium | reverse complement strand
TGCGCCCGCGCCGCCGTCCGGGCTGGCGCCGCGGCGGTCGACGTGCTGGTGCTGGCCCGCGCGGTGCGCGACTGAGGCCGGCCATTGCCCCTGGACAAGGTTGCTCTGGGACCCCAGATACAGCGCCAGGAAAAGGTCGGGGCCAGGAAAAGGTTGGGGCCAGGAAAAGGTCGGGGCGAAATTGGCTGGTTGATGATGGCGAAAGTCGAAGTCTATTCGAGCATGCTGTGCGGCTACTGCTACCGCGCCAAGAAACTGCTGGAGCAGAAGGGTGTCGCCTTCACGGAGATCGACGTGATGGTAAATCCGTCGCGCCGCGCGGAAATGGTCCAGCGCAGCGGCGGGCGCTCTTCGGTGCCGCAGATCTTCATCGACGATCACTACATCGGCGGCTGCGACGAACTCTACGCCCTCGAAGCCAGTCGCAAGCTGGACGGCCTGCTGCAGCCGGGGGGCTGACCGGCGGGCTGAAACTTCAGGCGGCCGCCCGCGCGCAGATGCGCTGCACGGCCGCTGGGCGCGGCTCCTCTACCACGACATCCTCATAGGCGACGATCTTCAGGCGGCCGAGACAGGCGCGCAGCAGCTCGCCTTCTTCGAGCAGGAATGCCGGATTGCTCGGCTTACCGAAGCGCTCGTTGCCGCGGGCGAAGGTTTCGTAGATCAGCACGCCGCCGGGTGCCAGCGCCGCCGTCAGCGGGGCGAGCAGCGGCCGGTGCAGGTAGTTCGTCACCACGATGCCGCCGAAGCGGCGGGCGAGGAAGCCGGGCGGCTCGTCGCTCTCGAGATCGCACGCGAGAGGCTCCAGCCGTGGGTCGCCGGCCAGTGCGCCGAGCCTCGAGAGGTCACGGTCGACCGCCAGAACCGGATGGCCGCGCCTGAGGAACAGGGCGGTGTGGCGGCCACCGCCGCAGGCGAGGTCGAGCACCGGGCTCCCCGGCGGCACCAGGGGCGCGAAGCGCGCTAT
Organism: Kiloniellaceae bacterium; assembly: GCA_036570545.1. Classification (GTDB taxonomy): domain Bacteria; phylum Pseudomonadota; class Alphaproteobacteria; order Kiloniellales; family Kiloniellaceae; genus Pelagibius. The sequence continues at coordinate 6,138 of DATCXZ010000299.1, read as the reverse complement.
CCAGGCCGACGCCTCGTTGGCCGCCTGGTTTCGCTGGACACTTTGACTATCGGCTGAAATCACCCTATGTGTGTCCTAGGGCTGTCACCGAAGCTTCATCGTCAGGCGGAGCATCGGCAGGTAGGGTGGAGTCCATTAGACTGCGATGATTGTCTTCGATCTCAAGTGCCGCAAGGAGCACGCCTTCGAGGCGTGGTTTCCCGACAGCGCCAGCTTTACCGAGCAGGCCGCCGCCGGCAAGGTGCTGTGTCCGGTCTGCGGCAGCCGTAAGGTTGTCAAGGCGCCGATGGCGCCCAACGTGGCCACGACCAGGGGCCGCAGCGCCGTAGAGCCATCGCGCGAGGTTCCTGCGCCCCCTCAGGCCGGTCCGGTTGCCATGGCCGAGACCGCGAAGGCCGGCGAGCTGCGCCGCCTGCTGCGCGAGCTGCGCAGTCACGTGGAGCAGAACTGCGACTACGTCGGCGAGGACTTCGCTGAAGAGGCGCGCAAGATCCACTACGGCGAGACCGATCCGCGAGGCATCTATGGCGAGACATCGGACGCCGATGCCCAGGCGCTGGAGGACGAGGGCATCGAGGTCGCCCGCGTACCCTGGCTGCCGCGCGAAAACTCCTAAGATGGTCTTGGGCGGCAGGTCTTAGGCGGCCGCTTCTAGGCGCTCGCCGCGCCGTCCGGCCGCACGGCCAGCATCATGTAGTTCACGTCGAGGTCGCGCGGCGCGAGGCGCCAGGCGTCGGTCGGCGGGTTGTAGGCAACGCCGGTGACCTCCTCGATCTGCAGGCCGGTGCCGCGCAGCGCGTGGGCCAGTTCGGACGGCCGCAGGAAACGGCGCCAGTCGTGGGTGCCGCGCGGCAGCCAGCGGAGCAGGTACTCCGCCCCCACAATGGCCATGAGGAAGGCCTTGGGCGTGCGGTTGAGGGTGGCGAGGATCATCACCCCGCCCGGCCGCACCAGATCGGCCGACGCTCGCAGGAAGGCGCCGACGTCGGCAACGTGCTCCACCACCTCCATGTTCAGCACCGCATCGAAGCGGGCGGGACCGGCCGCCAGCTCCTCGACGCTGAGGTGGCGATAGTCGATGGCGAGGCCGCTCTCTTCGGCGTGCAGCGCCGCCACGCGGATGTTCTCTTCTGCTGCGTCGAGCCCCGTCACCTCGGCGCCGAGTCGCGCCAGCGGCTCGGCCAGCAGGCCGCCGCCGCAGCCGACGTCGAGCAGCCTGAGGCCCTTCAGCGGGCGCTCGCCGTTGGGATCGCGGTCGAAGCGCGCGCAGAGGCGGTCGCGAATGTAGGCCAGGCGCACCGGGTTGAAGCGGTGCAGCGGGCGGAACTTGCCCTGCGGATCCCACCACGCTTGCGCCATGGCCGCGAACTTGGCGACCTCGGCATCGTCGATGCTGGCGGCGCTCCGTCGCGTCGTGGCTCCGGCCTCTGCCATGCTTGCACCCTCGGTTTCCGTTGGTTTCCTGCCGCCCGCGCCCTTGCCCGCGAGGCGCCTGGAGCGCCCCCGAAGTCTTGCGCCGGGGCATCGCTAAGAGTATGGATAGCCGCCGCTTTCCAGGCAACATGTTCGCGCCGGGCCGTTCACGCCGGGCCGTTCGCGCCGGGCAGGAGCGGCGACAGCCGGACGGATCACACCGCAGTCGTAGAGAAATCGCAAAGGCACGAGAGGTCGATGGCCCGCATCGTGATGAAATTCGGGGGCACCTCGGTCGCCGACCTCGACCGTATCCGCCGCGCGGCGGGGCGGGTGAAGGCGGAGGTCGAGGCCGGCAACCACGTTGCCGTGGTGGTCTCCGCCATGGCCGGCGTGACCAATGCGATGGTCAAGCTGGTCGGCGATGCAGCGAGCCTCGCCGACCTGCGCGAGTACGATGTGGTGGTGTCCTCGGGCGAGCAGGTCACCTCCGGTCTCATGGCGATGGTGCTGCAGTCGATCGGCGTGCCGGCGCGCTCCTGGATGGGCTGGCAGATTCCCATCCGCACCGATGACGCCCACGGCTCTGCCCGCATCGAGGGAATCGAGGTGCAGGAGATGATCCGGCGCTTCGGCGAGGACCAGGTGGCGGTGGTCGCCGGCTTCCAGGGCATCGATTCGGCCGGCCGCATCACCACCCTCGGCCGTGGCGGCTCCGACACTTCGGCGGTGGCGCTGGCCGCCGCGTTGCAGGCCGAGCGCTGTGACATCTATACCGATGTCGATGGCGTCTACACCACCGATCCGCGTATCGTTGCCAAGGCCCGCAAGCTGGATAGAATCACCTACGAAGAAATGTTGGAGATGGCCTCGCAGGGGGCCAAGGTGTTGCAGACGCGCTCGGTCGAGATGGCCATGAAGCACCACGTGCGCATCCAGGTGCGGTCCAGCTTCGAAGAGTCGCCCGGAACCCTAGTCGTCGACGAGGATGAGATCGTGGAACAAGCCCTTGTCTCTGGCATCGCCTACAGCCGCGACGAAGCCAAGATCACGCTGCTCAAGGTGCCCGATCAACCCGGCGTCGCCGCGAAGATTTTCGGCCCCCTGGCCGAGGCGGCGATCAACGTCGACATGATCGTGCAGAACGTCTCTGCCGAGACCGGGCGCACCGATCTGACCTTCACGGTCAGCAAGACCGAGCTGGAGCGCGCCGTTGGCGTGCTGCGTGGCCACCAGGCGGAGCTCAACTTCGAGGAGCTGCGCGCCGATCCCAACGTGGTGAAGGTTTCCGTCATCGGTGTGGGCATGCGCAGCCATGCCGGCGTCGCCCAGCAGATGTTCACCGCGCTGGCCGAGCGCGGCATCAACATCCAGGTCATCTCGACCTCCGAGATCAAGGTTTCGGTGCTGATCGCCGAGGAGTACACCGAGCTTGCCCTGCGCGGCCTGCACACCGCCTACGGCCTGGATGCGGCCTAGGGCGGCTGCACGGCCAGAGGCGATCCGGCAGAGGGCCGGGGCGTGAGCGCCCCGGCTGGCTTCGATCACGGCTGGGCGGGATCGCGCCGCTTGCTGCGCCTGCTGCGCGACCTGATGAAGGGCAGCGGCTCGAGCCAGACGCGCCTCGACAAGGTCGTCGACCTGATCGCCCAGGACATCGTTGCCGAAGTCTGCTCCATCTACCTGATGCGCAGCGGCGACGTGCTGGAGCTCTTCGCCACCAAGGGCCTGAAGCCTGCCGCCGTGCATAAGACACGCATGCGGGTGAGCCAGGGCCTGGTCGGCCTGATCGCCGCGCAGGCGCGCCCGATCGCCCTGGCCGACGCCCAGAGCCATTCCAACTTCGCCTACTTTCCCGAGACCGGCGAGGAGATCTACCAGTCGCTGATGGGCGTGCCGATCATGCGCGGCGGGCGCCTGCTCGGCGTCCTCGTGGTGCAGAACCGCACCCAGCGCCACTACACGGAGGAGGAGGTCGAGGCGCTGGAGACCGTCGCCATGGTGCTGGCGGAGATGCTGACCGGCGACAGCCTGTTGGACGCTACCGTGGTTGCCGGGGGTGGTGCTGCCGGCGACTTGCCGGCGCGGCTCAGCGGCATGGTGCTGAACGAAGGGCTGGCCATCGGGACCGCGGTGCCGCACCGCCGCGGCATCGTCATCACCCAGGTGGTGGCCGAGGACCCGGAGGCTGAATTGCACCGGCTCGACGGCGCGCTCGGCGAGATGCGCGAAGCCCTCGACGTCATGCTGGCGCGCACCGAAGTGGCGCGCGACGGCGAGCACCGCGAGGTGCTGGAGACCTATCGCATGTTCGCCGACGACCGCGGTTGGATGCGGCGCATGCACGATGCCGTCCGCGGTGGGCTGACCGCAGAGGCGGCGGTCCAGAAAATCCAGAACGAGACCCGCGGGCGCATGGCCGCCATCAAGGACCCTTACCTACACGCCCGTCTTGCCGACCTCGACGACCTCGGCAACCGGCTGCTGCACCACCTGCTGGGGCTGGAGGAGAAGCGCGACGAGAACCTGCCGCAGGATCTGGTGCTGATCGCGGCCGACCTCGGCCCCGCCGAGCTGCTCGACTACGACCAGAACCGGCTGCGCGCGGTGGTGCTGGAGCACGGCGCGCCGACTTCCCACGTCGCCATCGTCGCCCGCGCCCTGCAGATCCCGATGGTCGGGCGCTGCATCGGCATCGGCACCGAGGTGCGCGAGGGCGACCGCATCATCGTCGACGGCGAGACTGGGCAGGTGCTGCTGCGGCCGAGCGCGGCGGTGTTGGCCGGCTTCACCGAGAGCATGGCCGCCAAGGAGCGCCAGCGGCAGGCCTATCGTGCGGTGCGCGACCTGCCGGCGGTGAGCCGCGACGGCGAGAGCTTCAGCCTCTACATCAACGCCGGGCTCATGATCGACCTGCCGCATCTGCAGGAGGGCGCCGACGGCATCGGGCTCTACCGCACCGAGGTGCCGTTCATGATCCGCGACTCTTTTCCGGACGTGGCGACGCAGACGGCGATCTACGGCAGCATTCTCGATGCTGCCGGCGACAAGCCGGTGGTGTTCCGCACCCTCGACGTCGGGGGGGACAAGGTGCTGCCCTACTGGCGCGGCAGCGGGGAGGCGAATCCGGCGATGGGCTGGCGCGCGATCCGCATCGGCCTCGACCGCCCGGCCCTGCTGCGCCGCCAGTTGCGTGCCCTGCTGCATGCCGCGGCCGGACGCAGTCTCTGGGTCATGTTCCCGATGATCAGCGACGTCGCCGAGTTCGAGGCGGCGAAGGCGCTGCTGCGGCGGGAGATCGAGCGCGAGAAGGCGTTCGGCGACCGCCTGCCGGCGGAGATCAAGGTGGGTGCCATGCTGGAGGTGCCGGCCCTTGCGCTGCAGCTTCCGCAGTTGCTGCCGCGCTGCGACTTCCTCTCGCTCGGCACCAACGACCTGGTGCAGTTTCTCTTCGCCGCCGACCGCGGCAATCCGCGCCTCGCCAGGCGCTACGACGTGCTGTCGCCGGCGGTGCTGACCTTCATCCACCAGATCGCGCGCCAGGCGGCGGAGCACGGCGTCCCGCTCACCGCCTGTGGCGAGATGGCCGGCCATCCGCTGGAGGCGATGGCCCTTGTGGGGTGCGGCCTGCAGCGCCTCTCGATGGCGCCGCAGGCGATCGACCCGGTGAAAACCATGCTGCGGGGCCTCCAGGTGGCGCCGCTGCGCGACTACATCAAGGGATTATTAACTTTACCCGATCACAGTATCCGGGAACAGTTAAGGTCCTTTGCGTCGGATCACGACGTGCCGATCTAACGCGTTGCTGCGGCAGACAGAAGATTGTTAAATGGCCTGGCATGGGGCGGCGCCGAGGATGGCCGTCCGAGCAGCAAACGCTCGACGCGCGGATTCGAGGGCGCCCGATCGCGATGCGATTGCAATTTTGCGGCGGTCGCCATCGCCCGAGGGGCTAGAACTCAATCCGGAAGATGTGAGATCCCGTGGCACACCCGTTGAAGAAGAGCGAAAGCAAGCGCGAGGAACCGAAGTTGGGCGAGCCGAAGCTGGTCCAGCCCGACGACGTGGCTGAAATTTCAATCGCGCAGGAACTGGCCGGCGAACGTGTCGCCGACACGCTGATTCGCGCGCGCCAGCAGCTTGGCCAGGACCTGCGGTCCATCGCCAATGTGCTCTGCATCCGCTATTCCTATCTCGACGCCATCGAGCGCGGCCAGTTCGAGAATCTGCCGGGCCCCACCTACGCGGTGGGTTTCATGCGCAGCTACGCCGATTACCTCGGTCTCGACGGCGACCAGATCGTCGAGCGCTTCAAGGCAGAGGTCGACGGCCTCGACAGCAAGACCAAGCTGCATTTCCCGACGCCGGCGCCGGAAGGCAAGATGCCGGGCGGGGCGGTCTTCCTGGTTGCCGCGCTGCTGTTCGCCGGCGCCTACGGCGTCTGGTTCTATCTCTCCAACCAGGGCACCAGCCTCGGCGACCTGGTCGCGCCGGTGCCCGCCGAGCTGCAGGAAATGGTTGACGACGCCCCGTCGTCCTCCCCGTCGGCCGTCCTGTCATCCGCTGCACCCGCCGCCCCACAGGCCGAAAGCCCGGTGTCGCAGCCCCAGGCGACAGCCCCGGCTCCGGCCGAGACCGCTCCCGCCGCCCCCGCGTCTTCAGACGCAGCCGAGCCGGCCACCCAGAGCGGCGCGCAGCCTGCCACCAACTCGGAATCAGCAGCGT
>DATCXZ010000298.1:0-2457 GCA_036570545.1 Kiloniellaceae bacterium | reverse complement strand
GGCGAGGCTGCCGCCCGCGCCGCCCTCGAGCGCTACGAAGATCGCCTGGCGCGGGCGCTGGCCGGTGTCATCAACATCCTCGATCCCGATGCGCTGGTGCTCGGCGGCGGCCTCTCCAACCTCGACCGCCTCTACCGCAGCCTGCCGGAGCGGCTGCCCCGCCACGTGTTCTCCGACCATGTGGCGACCCTGGTGCTGAAGGCGCAGCACGGCGATTCCAGCGGCGTGTTCGGCGCCGCCCGGCTGTGGCGGCCGGAGGAGCTGCCGCAGGCCCTGGCGGCGGCCTCCTGAGTCATGCCGGGGCTCTGCCGCGACTGCCTCGAGACTTTTGCGGAGCCAACCGGCGCCACACCCTCGGCGCGCTGCCCGGCCTGCGGCGGTCTGCGCATGCTCTGGCACCCGGACCTCGACCGCCTGTCGCTCGCCCACATCGATTGCGATGCCTTCTACGCCAGTGTCGAGAAGCGCGACCGCCCGGAACTGCGCGACAAGCCGGTGATCGTCGGCGGCGGCCGCCGCGGCGTGGTCTCGGCGGCCTGCTACGTGGCGCGCCTCTATGGCGTGCATTCGGCCATGCCGATGTTCAAGGCGCTGAAGGCCTGTCCCGACGCGGTGGTCATCCGCCCCGAGATGGCGAAATACGCCCAGGCCGGGCGCGCGATCCGCGAGCGCATGCTGGCCCTCACGCCGCTGGTCGAGCCGCTGTCCATCGACGAGGCCTTCCTCGACCTCTCGGGCACCCAGGCGCTGCACCACGGCTGGCCGGCACGCAGCCTCGCGCGCCTGGCCCTGGAGATCGAGCGGGACATGGGCCTCACGGCCTCGGTCGGCCTCAGCTACAACAAGTTCTTCGCCAAGATCGCCTCCGACCTCGACAAGCCGCGTGGCTTTGCGGTGCTGGGCTTCGATGCGGCGCAGAGCTTCCTGGCCGACCAGCCGGTCGGCATCATCTGGGGCGTTGGCAAGTCGCTGCGCACGGCCCTGGCGCGCGACGGCATCACCCTGGTGCGCCACCTGCTGCCGCTGCAGGAAATCGAGCTGATGGCGCGCTACGGCAGCATCGGCCAGCGCCTCTACCGCTTCGCCCGCGGCGAGGACGCGCGCGACGTGTACCCGGACGCACCGGCCAAGAGCATCTCCGCCGAAACCACCTTCGAGCACGACATTGCCGCCGCCACCGAGCTCCTGGAACAGCTCTGGCCGCTCTGCGAGAAGGTGGCGCGCCGCCTGAAGAAGGCCGGCCTCGCCGGCTGCGCCGTTCACCTGAAGCTGAAGACGAGCGACTTCAAGCTGGTGTCGCGCTCGCGCCGCCTCGTAGGCCCGACGCAGATGGCCGAGGAGCTGTACCGGGCGGCGAGCCCCCTGCTGACGCAGGAGGCCGACAGCCGGCGCTACCGCCTGGTCGGCGTCGGCGTGGCCGAGCTGGTCTCCGCCGCCCAGGCCGACCTGCCCGATCTGCTCGACCCGGCCCGCGACAAGCGGGTCAAGATAGAGCGCGCCATCGACCAGGTGCGCGCAAAGCTGGGCGACGCCGCCATCGGCAAGGGCCGCGCCCTCGGTACGGCACAGCGCCCGGAGCGCGCGGGCGACAAGCCGCAGCCGAAGAAGGCTTAGAGCAGATCAGGGTCGGATGGAATCGCCGGAGGCGATCCACCGACCCTGTGAATCTGCTCTACCCTTTTGAAGTAGATCGGATTGACGTGGTCAGATCTAGGCGCTCAGCAGCCGGGCCGCGGCAGCGGAGTCAGCTCGACAAGGTTCGCATCGAGCACGAATTCCCCGTAGTCGAGCCGCATCTCGTCGACCACGCCATTGGCGAACAGCCGCAGGTTCTGCTCCTGCTCCGGCACCAACACGCCCGGCTCGGGACCGTAGAAGGCGAGATTGACATGCCACGACGGCACGTCGTCGAGCAGCGGGCTCGGCAGTTGCACCGGCGCGCCGGCGGGCAGCCGGCGCGACAGCACCGCCGAGACCCCGAACGGACCTTGACCGCCGGAGCCGTCGAACACCTGCGTCCACAGCAGCGCCCCATCGGCAGCCGCCTGGTTCAGCACCTGGCGGGTGTGGTGCGTCGGAAACTGCGTTCCCGCCGGCAGCGCGACCTCGCGGCGTTCCGGGCCGTGGAACACCGCCGTGCCGCTGCCGTCGGCATCGAGCTCGGCTTCGCCGCGCACCGTCTCGGCCTGACCGCTGCCGTCGAAGCGGCGGACGAAGAAACGATAGCGTCGGCCGTCCTTCGACTCCCACGACGACAGGCTCCAGCCGAAGCTGACCGAGAGGCCGTCCTCGTAGAGCAGGGCGATGCGGAAGCGCTGGTTCACGGCCCAGCCGTCGCAGACGTCCGACCACTCGAACTCGAAACGCCCGGCCGCCTCGACCGCCATGCTCGAGGCGCGCAGCTCGCCCAGCGACAGGGCGTAGACCGCCCGGTGCGGCGCCAGCCGCTCGGCGGCC
>DATCXZ010000297.1:0-5768 GCA_036570545.1 Kiloniellaceae bacterium | reverse complement strand
GCAAGTACTACGGCAAGCAGCCGCTCGCGGACTTCGAGGCGCTGACCGGGGAGACCGCGCTCGCGGCCAAGCTGCGCGCGCTCTACGGCACCATCGACAATCTCGAATGGTTCGTCGGCATCTTCGCCGAGGGCTACGGCAAGGCGGAGATGATGGGCGAGCTGCTGACGACCATGGTCGCCAACGATGCCTTCACCCAGGCGCTGACCAACCCGTTGCTCTCGAAAGGTGTCTACAGCGCCGACACCTTCTCGGCGGAGGGCCTGGCCATCATCGATGCGACCGACAGCCTGGCCGACCTGGTCCTGCGCAACAGCGGCATCGACGATGCCGCCGAGGTGAGCTTCAAGCGGCGCGCGTAGGTTTTCACCCCTGCACCTTCACCCCAGCGCCTTCACCCGGTTCCATAACCCGGCGTCGACCGCGAAGCCGCGGTGGTGCGCGTGGCGCAGGGCTTCGCCCTTGGCGAGTCCGGGCAGGTGCACGCCCTCCTCCGCCGCCACGGCGTCGAGCCAGGCGTTGAGACGTGCCGCGAAGCCCGTCAGCGGGTCGATCGCCAGGATGAAGAGGCCGGCGCCCGGCGATTGTGAACCCTTGTTGAAGGGCGGCGCCTCGCGCGACCAGTTGGCTCCCGTCAGACCGGCCGCCAGCAGTTCCACCATGAGCGCGACGTTGGCGCCGCGCGCCCCGCCGAAGGGCAGCAGGCTGCCGGCCAAAGCAGCACGGGCATCCGTGGTCGGATGGCCGGCGGGGTCGAGCGCCCAGCCTTCCGGGATCTCGCGGCCCGCCTCCGCCGAGGCGCGGATGTTGGCGAGCGAAGCCGAACTCGACGACTGGTCGATCACCAGCGCCGGAGCCTCGCCGCCGGTCGGCACGGCGAAGGCCAGGGGATTGGTGCAGAACACCGGCGCCTTGCCGCCGGAGGCCGCCATCACCGCCGGGCCGGCGTTGGCGGCGACCAGGGCGGCGAGGCCGTGCTCCTCGGCGAGCTTGCGCGCGAAGTAGCCGAGCGCGCCGCAGGGATAGCCGTTGCGCAAGGCTAGCTGGGCGAGGCCCTGCGCTTCGGCACCCGCAACGAGGCGTTCCCAGGCGCGCTCGACGCCCAGGTGCGGCAGGCCTTCGGCGGCATCGACGCCGGTCACTGCCTCCGTCACGACCTCGACAGCCGGCTCGGCAGCGCCGCGGATGCGCCCGGCCTCGAGGGCGTCGCGGTAGCCGAAGACATGCCTGAGACCGACGCCAGGGTTGCCCTCGGCCTCGGCGGTGACCAGGGCGCGCGCCGTCGCCGCGGCGTGCTCGGATGACGCGCCCGATGCCTTCAGCGCGGCGACGGCGGCGGCCAGCGCCTCGTTGAAGCTGATGGTGATCTGCGGCATAGCGGCGGACGCTATCAGCTCTTCACCGCAACCGTGTAGTTGAGGCCCATGCGGCCGCCGTCGGCATAGATGGTCTGGCCGGTGATGTAGCTGGCATCGGCCGAGGCGAGGAAGACGGCGACGTTGCCCATCTCCTCCGGCTCGCCCAGACGTCCCATGGGCGTGCGCGACATGAGGCGGTTCCAGGCGACGGGGTCGTCGTTCACCGCGCGCACCATCTCGGTGTTGATCGAGCCGGGGCCGATGGCGTTCACGCGGATGCCCTTGTCGGCCAGCGCCAGGGCCATGACCTTGGTGAGCTGGTTCACGCCGCCCTTGGCGACGCAGTAGGGCGTGATCGAGGGGATCGCCACCACCGCGTTGATCGAGGACATGTTCACGATGGCGCCGGCGCTGCCGTCGGGGCGCGCGCCCTGCTTCACCATCTGGCGCGCCGCCGCCTGGCCGCAGAGGAAGACGCCCTTGAGGTTCACGCGGAGGACGCGGTCGAAGTCCTCCTCGGAGAAGTCGAGGAAGTCGCCCGCCTTCACGATGCCGGCGTTGGCGACCATGACATCGAGGCGCCCGAAGGCGGCCACCGCCGAGTCCACCAGCGCCGTCACCTGCGCCCTGTCGCCGACGTCGCAGGCGACGAAGACCGCCTCCGCCCCCTCGCCCTGCAGCCGCTCGGCCGCCTCCTCGCCCTTCGCCTGGTCGATGTCGGAGAGCACGACCTTCGCGCCCTCGGCGGCGAAGCGTTGGGCGCAGCCGTAGCCGATGCCCGACGCCGCCCCGGTGATCACGACGACCTGGTCTTTCACGCGCATGGATTAGGTTCCTTTTGCTTTAAGATGTTCCCTCTCCCCTCCGCGGGAGAGGGTTGTGAAGCGTTGGTGAGATCGAAGATCGAGCCTACGCGGAGCTGGGTGAGGGAGCTGCTGCCAGCAGCTCGGTGAACGCGGAAGCGACGCTTCCCCCTCACCCAGCTTCGGCTAAACTCGCTTCGCTCGTTAAGCCTGCGCAACCCTCTCCCACGGAGGGGAGAGGGTAACAAAAATGAGAGAAGGCAGCATTACCGCTTCGGATAGCCGATCTCCGCCAGGGTGTTCTTGATCTCGTCGAGGATCGTCGGGTCGTCGATGGTGGCGGGCACGCGCACCTCGGTGCCGTCGGCAATCTGGCGCATGGTCGCGCGCAGGATCTTGCCGGAGCGCGTCTTGGGCAGGCGCTTCACCACCGCGGCCGACTTGAAGGCGGCGACCGGGCCGATGCGCTCGCGCACCATCTGCACCACCTCCTGCGCCACCGTATGGTTGCCGTCGGCGCCGGCCTTCAGCACCACGAAGCCGACCGGGAGCTGGCCCTTCAGCGCATCGGCGACGCCGATGACGGCGCACTCGGCGACGTCGGGGTGGGAGGCCAGCACCTCCTCCATCGCGCCGGTCGACAGGCGATGCCCCGCCACGTTGATGATGTCGTCGGTGCGCGCCATGACGTGCACGTAGCCGTCTTCGTCGATGATGCCGGCGTCGCCCGTCTCGTAGTAGCCGGGGAACTTGCGCAGGTAGGCGTCGAAGTAGCGCTGCTTCGCGTTCCACAGCGTGGGCGAGCTGCCCGGCGGCATCGGCAGCTTGCCGACCAGGGCGCCGATGGTGCCCGGCGCCACTACCTTGCCTTCGGCGTCGAGCACGTGGAGGTCCCAGCCCGGCACCGCCTTGGTCGGCGAGCCCGGCTTCACCGGCAGCGGCTCGATGCCCATGCAGTTGGCGGCGATCGACCAACCGGTCTCGGTCTGCCACCAGTGGTCGATCACCGGCACCTGCAGCCGGTCCTGCGCCCAGATCAGCGTATCGGGATCGCAGCGCTCGCCCGCCAGGAAGAGGATGCGGAACTTCGAGAGATCGTGCTGGCCGATGAACTTGCCGCTGGGGTCCTGCTGGCGGATGGCGCGGAAGGCGGTCGGCGCGGTGAACAGGCTGACGACGCCGTGCTGTTGGATGACGCGCCAGAAGGCGCCGGCGTCGGGCGTGCCGACCGGCTTGCCCTCGTAGAGCACGGTGGTGGCGCCGTGCAGCAGCGGCGCGTAGACGATGTAGGAGTGGCCGACCACCCAGCCGACGTCGGAGGCCGACCACCAGACCTCGCCGGGGTCGACGTCGTAGATGTTCTTCATCGACCACTTCAGCGCCACCGCGTGGCCGCCGTTGTCGCGCACGATGCCCTTGGGCTGTCCCGTGGTGCCCGACGTATAGAGGATGTAGAGCGGATCGGTCGCGGCGACCGGCACGCAGGCGTGCGGTTCGGCCGCGGCCACCGCCTCCTCCCAATCGTGATCGCGGCCGGCGGTCATCGCCGCCTCAGCCTGCGAACGCTGCAGGATGAGGCAGAAGTCCGGCTTGTGGCGCGCCATGCCGATGGCGGCGTCGAGCAGCGGCTTGTAGGGCACCACGCGCGCCGCCTCCAGGCCGCAGGAGGCCGAGAGCACCGCCTTGGGCTGCGCGTCGTCGATGCGCGTCGCCAGCTCGCTGGCCGCAAAGCCGCCGAACACCACCGAATGGATGGCGCCGAGCCGCGCGCAGGCCAGCATGGCGACCACCGCCTGCGGCACCATCGGCATATAGATGATGACGCGGTCGCCCTTCGCCACGCCGCGCGCGGCGAGCGCACCGGCGAGCCGCGCCACCGCGTCCTGCAGCTCGCGGTAGGTGAGCCGGCTGACGGTGCCGGTCACCGGGCTGTCGTAGATGAGCGCCGCCTGCTCGCCACGCCCGGCCGCCACGTGGCGGTCGACGGCGTTGTGGCAGGTGTTCAACTCGCCGCCGGCGAACCAGCGGCAAAAAGGTTTGTCCGAGTCGTCCAGCACCCGATCCCACGTCCGGGTCCAGTCGATCTCCCCCGCCGCCGCAGCCCAGAACCCCTCCGGGTCCTTCATGGCGGCGGCGTAGATCTCATCGAAACGACTCATGGCGTGCTTCTCTCCCTGACTCCGAGCTCCGCTCCCCAGCACCGCGCTCATTCCGTTCCAGGATAGACAGGGAGGCAGGCGAAAAAAAGGGTGCCGGAATAAGGGGTGTGGGGGCGTTGAAGGACGACAGTTTGAGAGGTGGCAACGATCGTGCGTCGATGCCCCGTCGCGCCTGCCTTGGCGCAAGGCTTCGGCAGGCAGACGCGAACCTGCCGCGGGGATGCCTCGTCTCGGCGTGCCGTAACGCTCCTTACAGGCATGGACGGTGGGCTGATTCGGCCCGGGCCATCACGTTCCGCCAGACGCAAGATCTACGCCCCTATGGGAGGAAGTGATGCGAATGGGAATTCCGCGCGCCGCCAAGGCCCTCTTCGTTCTGGCCGCCGCCGGCCTTTTGCTGAGCGGCTGCCATTACCACCACCGCGCCTACTACGGCAGCGCTCACTATGGGCCGGCGGGCCACGGCTACCACTATCACGGCAAGGGCAAGAAGCACGGGCACGGGCACCACACCCATCATCGCGGTCATCGCGGCCACCGCTAGAGCAGATCAGGGTCGAATGGAATCGCCAGAGGGGATCCATCGACCCTGTGAATCTGCTCTAGCCTTTTGAAGTAGATCGGATTCACGTGGTCAGACGGAACCGCGGCGCGGTTCCATCTGACCACGATCCGATCTAGGCGAGGGGAAGCGGCCGGGAGCCGACGGGATTAGGCGGTAGGCCTGTCGCGGAGGCTATGCAGGCGGCGCGGGTTCGGCTTAGAATTCACCGATGGGGGACCGCGGACAGGGCACGCGGGAGGGGATCGACGGATGCAGCAGGAGCGGATCGAGCCGCTGGTCGAGGCAATTTATGACGCGAGCCTCGACCCGGCCGGCTGGGCGCGGGCCATGGCCCTGGTGCGCGAGAGCTTCGAGACCGGCGCGGCCTGTCTCTATTCCCTCGACTACCAGCGCCGGCGCATGCGGCCGGTCGAGGTCGGCAACATCGCGCCGCGCTTTCTCGGCTCCTTCGAGGCCAGCTTCTATACCGACGACAATCCGAGCGCGCGCACGCCCACGCTGCACAGGCCGGGCATCGTCCGCACCGACCAGCGCCTCGGCGACTACTTCCGCGATGCGGAAATCCTGCAGCGGTCGCGCTACTACCATGAATGGCTGCAGCCGCAGGACTTCGCCCACACCATGGGCGTGACGCCGCTGGCCGAAGACGGCATCGTCTTCAATCTCTCGCTGCTGCGCTCGGCCGCCGCCGGCCCGTACCGCGCCGACGAGGTCAGGCGCTTCGAGAGGCTCCAGTCGCACCTGCGCCGGGCGCTGCGCACGGCCCAACGCCTGGACCTGCTGACGGCCAAGGGCGGCGCCACCAGCGCCGCGCTCGACCGCCTGGGCCAGGGCGTGATCTTCGTGAGCGGGCGCAGCCGGGTCCTGCATTGCAATGCGGCGG
>DATCXZ010000296.1:0-13414 GCA_036570545.1 Kiloniellaceae bacterium | reverse complement strand
CGAGGCGCCACAGGGCGATCGAGCCGGCGACCACCATGAGCTGCAGGCAGGCTCCTGCCGCCGCGGCAAAGCGCAGGGTGAGGTCGGGGTCGTTGAACCAGCGCAGCACCTGCACGGCGAGCGGTGGCGGCGTCAGCGGCGCGAGGATCAGCGCCATGTCGACCACCGAGAGCCCGTAGGCGAGCACGGCATAGACCGGCAGGCGGATCTGCCGGTAGACCGCCGGCAGCACTGCCTTCAGCCAGGCGGTCACCGGGCCGTAGCCGAGTGAGCGGGCGACGGCGAGCCGCTCGTCGGCGCGCACCTGGCCTAGGGCGGCCAGCGTCATCAGCAACAGGAAGGGCAACTCCTTGACGATGAGGCCGAGCGCGAGCGCGAGCGCGTTGGGGTCCTGCACGGTGGCGACGTCGGGCGGCAGCTCCCAGCCGGTCGCCCAGGGCGACACCAAGCGTACCAGCCAGCCGCTCGGCGCGATGAGGAAGGCAAGGCCGAGCGCGACCGCCGCGTGTGGCACCGCGATGAGCGGCGCCATGGCGGCGCGCAGGGCGATGAGCAGGCGCCCGCCGTGGCAGGTTGCGAGCAGCAGCACGGTCAGCGTGAAGGTGACCAGGGTGGCGAGGAAGCCGGAAACCAGCGTCAGGCGCAGCGATTCGCCGAGGCCCGGCTGCTCGAGCAGCATCGCCCAGGGCGCCAGCGAGAAGCCGTCGCCGCCGAGCGCCGGCAGGTAGCCGAACGCCGGCAGCCAGGTGCCGACGAGGCCGGCGCCGACCGGCAGCAGGAACAGCACCAGCGTGATCGCCGGCAGAAATCTCAGCAGGTCGGTGCGGCCCGGCGCGGAAAGGGTGCTCATCGCCGCCCTAGCGCGCGTAGCGCCGCCGCCAGTCTTCCTCGATGCGCGTCATCCACGACGGGTGCGGCTCCAGCAGGGTCGGGCCGAGCGCCTCCGGCGGCAGGGTGGCGACACCCTGGGGCAGGCTCTCGAAGCGGCGACGTTCGCTGGCGCTCAGCTTCGACAGCGCCAGCACGGTATCGTCGCCCCAGACCTCGGCGCTCTGCTTCATTGCCTGCGCCTCCGGGCTCAGCAGGAAGTTGGCGACCACCATCGCGCCCTCCGCCGCATTGGCGTTGAAGGGGATGGCGACGAAGTGGGTGTTGCCGATGGTGCCTCCGTCGAGCACGAAGGTCCGCGCGGTTTCCGGCAGCAGGCCACTGGCGATCGCCGACGAGGCTTCCGACGGGTAGAACGAGAGCGCGATGTCGACCTCGCCGTCATCGAGGAGCTGGCGCTGCGCCGGCCCGCTCGCCGGGAAGGCGTCGCCGCCGCGCCACAGGTGAGGGTGCAGGGCATCGAGATATTCCCACAGCGGCCGCGCCGCCTCTTCGACCTGGGCCTCGCTCTCCACCGGTTGCTGCAGGAAGGAAGGATCGGGCGACAGCTCGATCAGCACCTGCTTCAGGAAGGTGGAGCCGAGGAAGTCAGGCGGCGCCGGGTAGGTGAAGCGTCCGGGATGCGCCTTTGCCCAGTCGAGCAGCGCCGGAATGGAGTCCGGCGGCTTTCCGACCCGCGCGGAGTCGTAGATGAAGTTCAGCTTCGCCATGCCCCAGGGTGATTCGTAGCCGTCGGTCGGCACGGTGAAATCGACCAGCGTGGTCGGCTTGTTGTCGAAATCGACCAGTCGGAAGTTCGGCAGCACGTCGGTGAAGGGACCGTAGAGGAGTTCCTGCGCCTTCATGGCGGCGAAGTTCTCGCCGTTGATCCAGATGAGGTCGATAGAGCCGCCGTGTTCCTTGCCGGCGGCGCGCTCGGCCACGACGCGGGAAACCGCGTCAGCGGTGTCGGCCAGCTTCACGTGGTGCAGCGTGATGCGATAGCGCTCCTTCACCTGATCGCCGACCCAGGCGATGTAGGCGTTCACCCGCGCGTCGCCGCCCCAGGCGTTCCAGTAGACGGCCTGGCCCTCCGCTACCTTCAGGATCTCCGGCCAGGCGCGCTTTTCGGCTGCCTGCGCAAAGCTGCCCACCGCCAGGGCAGCGAGCAACAGGAACGGCAACGGCAGGCGGCGGCGCATCATCTTCGGCAACTCCATGACCGCCGAGAGCGTACAGGGCCGCCGCCGGCCTGTCACCCGAGGGTACCTGCGCTCACGCGGTGTTTATTGCGTCTGCGGCGAAGCGCAGTGTCACCTTCAGACCGCGTCCTTGGGGCGAGGGATTGTCGTCGAGGGCCAGGGCGACGTCGTGCAGCTTGGCGACCGCTGCGACCAGGCTGAGGCCGAGGCCGCTGCCGGGGGCGCCACGGCTGGTGTCGAGGCGAACGAAGCGCTCCAGCACCCGCTCGCGATCCTCGGCCGGGATGCCGGGGCCGCTGTCGGCCACTGTGAGGTCCGCAGCGTCGTCGATCCTTCCGAGGCTCATGCGGATCTGGCCGCCGCGCGGGCTGTACTTCACCGCGTTGTCGAGCAGGTTGGCGAGCGCCTGGCCGAGCAGTTGGCGATGGCCGCTGATGGTGACGCCCGGGTCGATCGCGCCGGTCAGCTCCAGCCCGGCCTCCTCGGCGATCGGCTGGTAGACCTCCAGCAGATCCTGAGCCAGAGCCGAGAGATCGAGCGCGGCGAGGGTCAGGCGGTTGAGGCCGGCCTCCGCCTGGGCAATGTTGATGAGGGATTCGAAGGTGCGCAGGATGGTCTCGAGCTCGGTTGCCGTCTGCTCGAGAGCCTGCCGGTAGCCCTCGACGTCGTTGCCGTCACTTTGGGCCGGACGGCGCAGCGCCATCTCGATGGCGCCCTTGGCGCGGGTGAGCGGACTGCGCAGATCGTGCGCCAGGCTGTCCGTGACCAGCCGCATGCCATCCATCAGCGTCTCGATGCGCGCCAGCATGACATTGATGGTAACGGCTAGGCGGTCGAACTCATCGCCGCTGCCGGTCAGCGGCACGCGGCGGGTGAGGTCGCCGCGCACGATGTGCTCGCTGGCCGCGCGCACGGCATCGACGCGGGCGAGGCTGTAGCGGCCGATCAGGGCGCCGCCGAGCAGCCCGAGCGCCAGCGCCGGCAGCACCGCCCAGGCCAGCGCGCGGGTCATGATGCTGCGGAAGTCCCCGCGCTCCAGGGTGTCGCGCCCGACGAAAAGGTGATAGCCCGCGGCGAGGTCGAAGGCGCGCCCGCGGATCACGTGTGGCCGGCCCGAGGGATCGTCGCGCCGTGCCAGAGTGACCTCGAGCCAGCCGGCCTGCTCGGAAACCGCGGCAGGCCAGTTGGTGAGGTTGCCGGCGAGCGGCTGAAAGCCGGGCCCGGTCAGCAGGTAGACGTTCTCCGCCACCCCGCGCGGCCCGCTGCGCTCGTGGATCACCTCCATGAGGCGCACCAGCCCCTCGTCGCGATACTGCTCGGCCAGGCCGCGGATCTCGGCCTGCACCGTCTCGTCGGTCTGACGCTCGAGCAGGCCGGCGGTCGACCAGTAGATGAAGCCGAGAAGCACCGCCAGGGTAACGCCCAGCAGCAGCAGGTAGAGCAGCGCGATGCGGAAGATCGAGGTCTGGAACAGCCTGTGCATCGCGGCCGGTTCTGGACCTAGCCGTCGGCGCTGATGCAGTAGCCGCCGCCACGGTGGGTGTGGATCAGCGGCTTGCCGAAGCCCTTGTCGACTTTCTGGCGCAGGCGGCTGATGTGGACGTCCACCACGTTGGTCTGCGGATCGAAGTGGAAGTCCCACACGCCCTCGAACAGCATGGTGCGGGTGACCACCTCGCCGGCGTGGCGCATCAGGTATTCCAGAAGCTTGAACTCCTGCGGCCTGAGGTCGATCGCCCGCCCGCCGCGGGTCACCTTGCGGGTCAGCAGGTCCATGACCAGGTCGTCGACCTGAAGCTGGGTCTGCTGCGCGATTGCGCGCGGCCGGCGCAGCAGCGCCTCGAGGCGCGCGTGCAGCTCCGAGAAGGCGAAGGGCTTGGAGAGATAGTCGTCGCCGCCGGCGCGCAGGCCGGTGACCCGCTCGTCGACGTGGGCAAGGGCGCTGAGGATCAGCACCGGCACCGAGATCTCCGCGGCGCGCAGCGCCTTCACGATGGCGAGGCCGTCGAGCCCCGGCAGCATGCGGTCGACCACCAGGGCATCGTACTTGCCGCTGGTCGCGCGATGCAGCCCGTCCGGACCCTCGGCCACCCAGTCGGCTGTGTAGCCGCACTCGGCGAGGCCCTTCAGGATGTAGTCGGCAGTTTTCTTGTCGTCTTCGATGACCAGGATGCGCATTGGTCCGTCATTTGTCGGCTGCGGCCAGGCACTGCGGTACTCTCGGTGCGCCCTATATGGGGTGTGATGCGGCATGGGTGCAAGCTCTCGCAAGTTGCAGGGGACGGCGGCTTAACCCGGATTTCTCAAACTATGGCGGAGCGTCATCGCGCCAGGAAGCTTGCTCGGCAGGAGAAGGCCGAAAAGCGTAGCGGGACTACGGTTGAGGGCTTCGACGCCCCGAGCGGGCTTCCTGGCGCGACCCGAAGGGCGGGGCGAATTTGACGACAGGAGGCGTCAAGCCGCTCGACCGTATTGCCGATACGCTCCTCGCGGCTTTCCTGTCCTGTCGGCAAATTCGCCTCCGTGACGCCCACCATAGTTTGAGAAATCCGGGTTAAAGGGACAGGGCCGTTCGGCGGGGTGCCGAACGGCCCTGCACACCCAGCGTCGCGCGGGCAGCGGCGCTCCCAGGGGGGGCGGGAGACCTTTACGCGTCGCTGAGCTTCACGCCGAGGAAGAGGTCCTGGCCGCGGCGGCTGACCAGCAGCAGCACGGCCGACTTGGAGGCCGACTTCGCCGCGTCGACAAGGCGTTCGACCTGTTGCGGGCTCTCCACGGCGTTGCCCTCGACCTTGCGGATCACGTCGCCGGGGCGCAGGCCCTGCTCGAATACAGAGCCTTCCTTGATGTCGAGCACCAGAACGCCCTCGCCCTCTCCGGGGATGCCGTAGCGCTTGCGCAGCTCCGGCGTGAGGGTGGCGAGCTGGGCGTTCAGCTCGGACGAGTGATAGCTGCTGTCCCGGCTCGGGCCCGAAGCCTCGGCCATCTGCTCGGGAGCCGGCTGCTCGCCGGTCACCACCTCGACCGTCTGCTCCGAACCGTCGCGCCACAGCGTCATCTCAGCCTCGCTGTCGGCAGGGTGCTGCGCCACCACTCGGGCCAGCTCGCGACTGTCGGCGATGTCCTTGCCGGCGAAGCCGAGGATGACGTCGCCGGTCTTGATGCCGGCCTCCTCGGCGGGGCTGTCCGGAGTGACGGCCGCGACCATGGCGCCTGCCGCCTCATCGAGGCCGAGCGCCTCGGCGAGATCGGGCGTCACGTTCTGGATCTGCACGCCCAGCCAGCCACGCTCGACCTGGCCGTGCTCGCGGAGCTGCGCCACCACCGTCTTCACCATGCTGGAGGGGATGGCGAAGCCGATACCGACGCTGCCGCCGTTGGGCGAGTAGATCGCGGTGTTCACGCCGATCACCTTGCCATCCAGGTCGAACAGCGGGCCACCCGAGTTGCCGCGGTTGATCGAGGCGTCGACCTGCAGGAAGTCGTCATAGGGACCGGCCTGGATGTTGCGGCCGCGCGCCGAGATGATGCCGGCGGTCACCGAGCCGCCGAGGCCGAAGGGATTGCCCACGGCGAGCACCCAGTCGCCGACCTCGGCCTGGTCGGAGTTGCCGAGCTCGAGAAAGGGCAGCGGCTCGTCCGCGTCGATCTTCAGCAGCGCCAGGTCGGTGGCCGGGTCGCTGCCGACGATCTCGGCCGGATAGGTGGTCTCATCGCCGAGACGAACCGTCACCTCGCTGGCGCCGTCGATCACGTGGTTGTTGGTCACCACGTAGCCGTCGGCATCGATGATGAAGCCGGAGCCGAGCGCCGTGGCGTGGCGCGATTCCGGCTGACCTTGCGGTGACCCGAAGCGCTTGAAGAACTCCTCGAAGGGCGAGCCCTCGGGGAAGTTGAAGGGCATGCCGGGCAGCCCCCGCGGAGCCTCCACCTCCTGGGTGGAAGCGATGTTGACGACGGCAGGGCTGACCTTCTTGGCGAGCTCGGAGAAGCTCTCCGGCGCGGGCGCGGCAGCGGCAAGGCCGCTCCACACCAGAACCGAGGCGGCGGCGAGGCCGGCGCCCCAGCGCTGGGCCGCGCTCCGCGGGCTATCCGGCCGCTGCCGGACTGGCATCTGGAACATGTTGGATCTCCCGTAACAATGGTCCCTGGTGGAATTCGGGAGCTGCGGGACGGCCCGCAGCCTCACAAGGGAACATGGGAGCAGACGCGTCGCCTTACCCCTTCAGGTTCATGAACTTGCTGCAATGGGAGCGGGCGGTGGCGGTGGCCACGATGACGGCCCGCGAGCGGCTGGCGCCCGGGGGCGGTTCAGCCCTAATGAGAGCGTCCGGGAGGCATCCAGGAGGGAGGGTCGCTGGCGGGGAAGGACTCCTTGCCGGCCTCATCCACGATGTCCCGCTCGTTCTGGCGCGGCATTTCGTTGGGAACCTGCGGTCGCTGCTGCTTGCGGTCGCTGTCCTGCTTGCGCTCGCGCTTCGGAGGGCTCTTCGCCATGCTCGCTGCCTTTCCCCGACAAAGGGTGAAAACAGAGGGCGGCCGGAAGTTACCGGCATCCAGCCGCCCTCCCTCTGCACTTTTCCCTATGAGTTTGAGGTGGGGCCGGGCGGCGCGCGGTTCAAGTTCGAAACCCCTTGCATAGGCTCGGGGTGCTGACTAATCCTAAGACCGCACCATGCTACCCGAGCGGGTATGATGTAATGGTAGCCTGTCAGCTTCCCAAGCTGAACGCGCGGGTTCGATTCCCGCTACCCGCTCCACTCTTCCTCCGATCGACACGCGATATGCTCGGCCCGGACCTGGGCCGGAGCGATCGCTCACGCGGGTGCCGGCGGCGCGGCGGAGTCCTCGTTGAAGGCCTTCAGGGTGTGCTCGAACATCTCGGGCTTCAGGTCGCGCACGATGAACACGATCTTGGAGCTGCGGTCGTCGTTCGGCCAGGCCTCCAGGCGCACCGGTGGATGGAAGACGTGCTGCACGCCGTGGATCACGATCGGCTCTTCGGCGCCTGCCACGTTCAGCATGCCCTTGATGCGCAGGATGTTGCCGCCGTAGAGGCTTATCAGCATCTCGATCCAGGCGTTGAAGCGGTCCCAGTCCAGCGGCTTGTCGTAGGTCAGGCAAAAGGCGCGGATCGACTCGTCGTGGCGGTTCACGTCATGGCGATGATGATGATCGTGATCGGGGGGATGAGCCGCCGCGTAGGCTTCCGCCTTCAGCCAGGCCTGCACATCGACGGTCTTGGTCGTCGGATCGTAGAGCCCGGCGTTGAACAGCAGCGCCGGCTCGATCTCGCCCTGCGTCACCGGGTGGATCGGTGCCGCCGGATTGAGCGCGCGCAGGCGCGCTTCCAGCGCCGCTCGCGCCGCGGCGTCGGCGAGATCGCTCTTGGTCAGGAGGAGGCGGTCGGCCACCGCCGCCTGCTTCACCGATTCGGAATGGCGGTCCAGGGTGGCTGCGCCGACGGTGGCGTCGACCGTCGTGATGACGCCGTCGAGGCGGAAGCGCTCGGCCAGCAGCGGATCGGTCATGATGGTTTGCAGGATCGGTGCCGGATCGGCCAGGCCTGTGGTCTCGATGACCAGGCGCTGGAAAGCCGGCACCTCGCCCTTCACCCGCCGCTTGTAGAGGTCGCGCATGCCGGCGACGAGGTCGCCGCGGACGGTGCAGCAGAGGCAGCCGCTGTTCAGCAGCACGGTATCCTCGGCCGCCTGCTGCACCAGCAGGTGGTCGAGGCCGATCTCGCCGAATTCGTTCACGATGACGGCGGTTTCCTCCATCGCCGGGTGCGCCAGCAGGTGGCGCAGCAGCGTGGTCTTGCCGCTGCCGAGGAAGCCGGTCAGCACCGAGACGGCGAGCGGCTCCTCCGGAATGGCAAGCGGCGCTTCCGTGCTCACGGCCGTGCGCGCAGGTGGTGGAGCGTCCACAGCGTCGCCGACAGCACCAGCACGGCGCCGGCCTGGTGCAGGGCGGCCAGGGTCACCGGCACCACCAGCAGCAGCGTGGTGATGCCGAGCGCGAGCTGCACGAGGGCGAGGATGGCGAGCGCCGCGAAGCCCATCTGCGCCGCCGGGGCGAGGTCGCGGCTCAGCGACCACAGCCACAGCGCCATCGCCAGGGTCACCGCGGCGACGGCGAGCAGGCGGTGATTGAACTGCACGGCGGCGATGTTCTCGAAGAGGTTCGCGATCCACGGCGTCATCATGCCGTAGCCGCTGGGAATGAGCTCACCGTCCATCAGCGGAAAGGTGTTGTAGGTGAGGCCGGCGTTGAGGCCGGCCATGAAGCCGCCGGAGGCGATAGTGACGGCGACCAGTGCCAGCAGGCCCCAGAGCGCGCGGCGCAGCGCCGGCGCGGCGCTGTCGTGGCTGCGCTCGGGCCGCGGCCACAGCACGCCGAGCGCCAGCCACAGGAGATAGCCGTAGATGGCGACGGCGAGGGCGAGGTGCGCGGTGAGGCGGTACTGGCTGACGTCCGTCCGCTCGGCAAAGCCGGAGGCGACCATGAACCAGCCGAGCGCGCCCTGGGCGCTGCCGAGGGCGAGGGCGGCGAGCAGCTTCTTGCCGAGCGGACGATCGATCTGCCCGCGCCACCAGAACCACGCGAGCGGCACCACGAACACCACGCCGATGAGGCGCCCCCACAGGCGGTGGATGTATTCCCACCAGAAGATCGTCTTGAACTCCTCCAGGCTCATGCCGGCGTTCACCTGCTGGTATTCCGGGATCTGGCGGTATAGCGCGAAGAGCCGCTCCCACTCGGCCTGGCTGAGCGGAGGCAGGGCACCGCTGATCGGCGCCCATTCCATGATCGAGAGTCCGGACTCGGTCAGCCGGGTGATCGCGCCGATGACGGCCATGGCCAGCACCATCGCGCAGCAGCCCAGCAGCCACAGGCCTACGGCGCGGCCGGAGCCGCGGCGGGTCTCGGCGCTGTAGGTGGACGCAGTGGAAGTCGTGGTGGCGGGCATGAGGGCGTGCAGGTTCCGGAGTTGCGGCCGCGATCATGGGCGCGATCATGGGGCCTGCCGCCAACCTAGAGAAGCCGTGGGGACGCGCCAAGCCCCTGCGACAGCGTTACGCGGCGCAATTCGGGAGCAGCGCGGCCGGTCGCCCGGCCGCGTCGGCTCGCCTGGGGTGCCGATCTACTTCAAAAGGGTAGAGCAGATTGACAGGGTCGGTGGATCGCCTCCGGCGATTCCATCCGACCCTGATCGGCTCTAGTGCAGCGTCAGGCAGACGTCCGCGTAGCGCGTCTCGATGGGCTTGATGATGGGGATGTTCGCCACCTTCACCGAGTGCAGCGGGCCGTCCAGGTTCTTTTGCCAGAAGTCCAGGAAGCGGCGCAGTTCGGGATAGCGTGGCGCCAGGTCGTAATCCTGCCAGATGTAGGCCTGCAGCAGGGCCGGATGGTCCGGCAGGTGGTAGAGAATCTCGGCCGTGGTCAGCCGGTAATCGTTCAACTGACGTACGAAACTCATTGTCCCTCCTCTCCATCCGTCCCGCAGGACCCGATAGGGACCAAGCTTGCCCACCTGTTGCATAAATCTCAACAGAAGAAGCTTAACAAACAATAACTTAGCAGCGCATACGAGAGAGTGCTGCCAGTCTTTGCAAGCTTCCGGATGCGGGGGCCGGAGAGAAACGCGGGCGGGGGGAGGCGGGTTCCGGACGCCTCAGAGGCGCATATAGCGGGCACGGGCGCCGCGCTCGATGGCGGCGGCGGGCAGGCGGCCGACCGCGAGGCGATGGCGCAGCATCTCCAACATGCGCAGCTCCTCCTGGCTGACGGCGCCGTCGGCGGCAGCGACGTCCAGGGCCAGCGCGTAGGCGGTCTCCTTCAGCTTCTCCGGCAGCGCGGCGGTGATCTGGGTGAGCACATTGTCGAGGCCGTTCTTCTCGGACAGCAGCTCGGCGCAGGCCTGCGCATCCTTGGTCAGGCGCTTGCGCTCGTAGTCGGCGAAGACCGGCAGGTGCGAGACGATCTCGCCGATGGTGCCCAGCTCGCGATCGGTCATGTTGCTGTCGGACGCAGAGACCAGGACCATGGTGTAGACGAGGGCCGTGTGATGCTCGGACATTGCGTCGCGTTCTCGCTTTCTCGTGGGGGTGGAACAGCAACCGGAACGGCGCTGAAGGCGGCAGAGACTAGGCGGCGGCGCCCCGCAAGGTCAAGATCGGGCGTCGTCGGCGGCCGCTCGTCGCGCGCGAGGAGGACGCGGTCTTTGCGCTCGACAGCGGCCGGTTCCCCGGCTAGACCCGCGGGCCATGGGGCCAATCCTGAACGTCGTCTTCCCGATCTTCGCCATCATGGCCGCAGGCTATGCTGCCGGACACTTCGCCATCCTCGGCAAGGAGAGCAGCGAGGCCCTCAACCGCTTCGTCTACTTCATCGCGCTGCCGGCGCTGTTCTTCGTCTCGATGGCCCGGGTGACGCTGGCGGAAGTGTTCAATCTCCCCTTCCTCGGCGCCTATGGCGGCGGCGCGGCGGCCACCTTCGTGATCGCCGTCGCGGTGGCGAGGCTCGCCTTTCCGAACCGGCTCGGCGCGCTCGGCCTCGCTGGCCTTTCGGCGATCTTCTCCAACACCGGCTACATGGGCATCCCGCTGCTCATGCTGGCCTTCGGCGAGGCCGGCATGCTGCCGGCGATCATCACGACCATTCTCAACGGCGCCGTCATCATGGCCTTCGGCATCGTGCTGCTGGAGCTCGACGTGCATCAGGGCAAGGGCGGCCTCGTGGCGCTGACGAACGCGCTGCGCGGGGTGCTGCGCTCGCCGCTGGTGCTGTCCGCCGCCGCCGGTCTCCTGGTCTCCGGCCTCGGCATCCCCTTGCCGAATGCGGTCGGCACTTTCTGCGACCTGCTCGGCGCTTCGGCGGGTCCCTGCGCGCTCTTCGCCATCGGCCTCTTCATGGTCGGCAAGTCGCCGACCGCCGGCATGACCGAGGTGTCCTGGCTGGTGTTCCTGAAGCTGCTGGTGCAGCCGGCCATCACCTGGCTCCTCGCCTACCACTTCTTCACCATGGAGCCGGTGTGGGCGGCGGGAGCCCTGATCCAGTCGGCGCTGCCGACCGGCGCGCTGGTCTTCGTGCTGGCCCAGCAGTACGGCATCTACCTGCAGCGCTCGACCGCGGCCATCATGGCCTCGACTGTCGTCTCGCTGCTCACGCTCTCGGCGCTCTTCGTGTGGCTCGGCATCGAGTGACGGCGGCGCGATCGACTCAGGGCGTCATTGGGGGCCTACAAATTCCTTCACCGTCGCCACTGCCTCGGCGAGGCCGACACGCTCGGCGGTGACCTCCGGCGGGAAGGCGTCGAGCAGGCGGCTCGGGAGCGGGTCGAGCAGCACGAAGACGCCGCGGTCGTCGGCACGGCGGATGAGGCGGCCATAGGCCTGGCGCAGCTTCAGGCGAGTGAGGCGCTCGTCGTAGGCGCGCCCGCCGAAGGCCTGACGGCGCGCCTTGTGGATGATGTCGGGGCGCGGCCAGGGCACGCGGTCGAAGGCGATGAGGCGCAGCGCGCGCCCGGGCACGTCGACGCCGTCGCGCACCGCATCGGTGCCGAGCAGGCAGGAATCCTCCTCGGCGCGGAAGATGTCGACCAGGGTGCCGGTGTCGAGCCCGTCGACGTGCTGGCTGTAGAGCGCGACGCCGGCGTCGGCCAGCGGCTGGGCGATCTGCCGCTGCACCGCGCGCAGGCGGGCGATGGCGGTGAACAGGCCGAGCGCGCCGCCGCCCGATGCCTGGAATAGCGCGCGGTAAGCGGCAGCGAGCTGATTGAGATCGCCGCGCTTCAGGTCGTGCACGATGAGGATGCGCGTCTGTCTCGCATAGTCGAAGGGCGAAGGCAGCGAGAGGCGCGACACGGCGGCGCTCAAATGGTTGACGCCGAGCCGCGCCTCGGCCGCCCGCCACGCATCCGCGCCATGCACTTCTTCACCGCGCATCCTCTCGCCGCTGTTGTCGGTAAGCGTCGCCGAGGTGATCAGCATGCCGTGGGCGCTCTGGCCCAGGCTCGCGGCGAAGGGCCGGCTGGGGTCGATCCAGTGGCGATAGAGACCGACGTCGATGTCGCGCCCGTCGATGCGCTCCACGGCGAACCAGTCGCAGAACTCCGGCGGCGTCTCCTTGTCGAGAGCGCGCAGCATGTCGCGCCAGGCGGCCAGCGGCAGAATGGCGCGGCTGTCGAGGCTGCGCGCCGCCGCCTCGAGGCGCCGGCGAGTGTCGCTGTCGAGCTTGTCGGCCTCGTCGTCGAGCCGCGCCAGCAGCAGGCGGCGGAGTTGCTTCAAGGGTTCGCACAGCGCCAGCAGCGCTTCGGCCAGCAGGCGCGCCGCCGCGATGAGCCCCTCGACCGGCGGGTGCGCCGGAGCCTCCAGGCTGTAGCCCTGCTCCTGCCCGCCGGCGCGGGCATAGACCTGACGGCGGGCGAGGGCGAGGAAGCCTTCGGCGGCGCCTTCGGGACGACCCTCCTCGACGCGCTGGCGCCAGCCTTCGCCGGTCAGCACGCGGGCTGCCTTCAGCGCCGCGTCGAGCGCCTTGCGGGCCCGGCTGTCCTCGCCCAGTAGATCCTCCAGGCGGCGCTGCAAGCCGCGCAGACGGCTGCCGGCGCGCCGTCCCCCCTCGGCGCCGAGCAGCCAACGGCGCAGCTCGCGGCATTCCAGGCCGCTCAGGTGCGCGGCGAAGGCGCTGTCCGCAGCCTCGAAGAGATGGTGGCCCTCGTCGAAGACGTAGCGGGCCGGTAGCTGACCGTCGTCGCCGCCGCCCATGGCGGCTTGGATCATCACCAGGGCGTGGTTGGCCACGACGATGTCGGCCTGGCGGGCGGCCCGCACCGAGCGCTCGATGAAGCACTTCTTGTAGTGCTGGCAGGCGGAATAGATGCACTCGCCGCGGCGATCGGCGAGGCCCAGGGTGCGCAGCGGCCCGAACAGATCGGCCAGCCAGCCGGGGAAGTCGCCGCCCACCATGTCGCCGCCTCGCGTGCGCGCGGCCCAGCGCGCCATCAGCCCCAGGGCGACGGCATCCTGGGGGCGCGCCTGCGCTACCGCCTCGGCGAAGTTCAGGAGGCAGAGGTAGTTCTCCCGCCCCTTGCGGATCACCACCTTGCGGGCGCGCTCGCGCGGCTCCGGGAACAGCCGCGCCAGCTCGTCGTCGACCTGGCCCTGCAGGTTGCGGGTGTAGGTGGAGACCCAGACCGCGGCATTGTTGCGCTCGGCCCAGAGGCTGGCCGGGGCCAGGTAGCCGAGCGTCTTGCCGGTGCCGGTGCCCGCCTCGGCCAGCACCACGCGCGGCTCGCCCTCGTTCTCGCGCGGGGCGAAGGCGGCGGTCGCGGCGGCTGCGTAGTC
>DATCXZ010000295.1:0-4512 GCA_036570545.1 Kiloniellaceae bacterium | reverse complement strand
GCCTCAGCGGCTGATCGGCGCCACCGTAGATCGAAATTTTCCGGCTGGGCCTGGTGTCCCGCCTCTGCCATGGGTCCCGGCTCGCGCTCGCGTTGCTCGCTTGGCCGGGATGACGGCCTCAGGGTGGGCGATAGGGATGTGGCAAGGCCGGAATGACAGCCTTAGGAGACGACCCCGCCCCTACACCAGCCGCGACTGCTCCACCGCCGCCGCCACGAAGGAGATGAACAGCGGGTGCGGGTCGAGCGGTTTCGACTTCAGCTCGGGATGGAACTGCACGCCGACGAACCAGGGGTGTGACGGGATCTCGACGATCTCCGGCAGCTCGCCGTCCGGCGACAGGCCGGAGAACAGCAGGCCCGCCTTCTCCAGCACCTCCCGGTAGTTGATGTTCACCTCGTAGCGGTGGCGGTGGCGCTCGCTGATCGCATCCGCGCCGTAGATGTCGCGCACCCGGGAGCCTTCCTTGAGGATGCAGGGATAGGCGCCGAGGCGCATGGTGCCGCCGAGGTCGCTCTGCACGTTGCGCCGCTCGACCTCGTTGCCGCGCGACCACTCGGTCATCAGGCCGACCACCGGATCGCCGGGCGAGCCGAACTCGGTGGAGCCCGCCTGCGGCAGCCCGGCCAGGTGGCGGGCCGCCTCGATCACCGCCATCTGCATGCCGAAACAGATGCCGAAATAGGGAATCTGGCGCTCGCGCGCGAACTGCGCCGCCGCGATCTTGCCTTCGGCGCCGCGCTCGCCGAAGCCGCCGGGCACCAGGATGCCGTTCACGTCCTCGAGCTGCTGGATCGTGCCGTCGCTCTCGAAGATCTCGGAGTCCAGCCAGGACACGTTGACCTTCACATTGTTGGCGATGCCGCCGTGCGCGAGGGACTCCGCCAGCGACTTGTAGGCGTCGAGCAGGCTCACGTACTTGCCGATGACGCCGATGGTCACCTCGCCGTCCGGCTGCGCGATGCGCTGGGTCACGGCGTCCCAGCTCGCGAGCCCGGGCGGCGGCGCGTCGAGCTGGAAGTGCCGGCAGACCTCGTCGTCGAGCCCCTCCTCGTGATAGGCGCGCGGCACCGCGTAGATCGACCGCACGTCGAGTGCCGGAATCACCGCCTCCTCGCGCACGTTGCAGAACAGCGCGATCTTGCGGCGCTCGTCCTTGGGGATCTCGCGCTCGGCGCGGCACACCAGGATGTCCGGCTTGATGCCCATCGACTGCAGCTCTTTCACCGAGTGCTGCGTCGGCTTGGTCTTCAGCTCGCCGGCCGCGGCGATGTAGGGGATCAGCGTGACGTGGAGGAACAGGCTGCGCTCGCGGCCGAGCTCGTTACCGAGCTGGCGGATCGCCTCCAGGAAGGGCAGCCCCTCGATGTCGCCGACGGTGCCGCCGATCTCGCAGATGACGAAGTCCTCGTCGGTGAGGTCCGCGCGCACGAAGGCCTTGATGGCGTCGGTGACGTGGGGGATGACCTGCACGGTGGCGCCGAGATAGTCGCCGCGCCGCTCGCGCGCCAGGACCTGCGAGTAGATCTGTCCCGTGGTCACGTTGTCGGTCTTGCGTGCCGGCACGCCGGTGAAGCGCTCGTAGTGACCGAGGTCGAGGTCGGTTTCGGCACCATCGTCGGTGACGTAAACCTCGCCATGCTGATAGGGCGACATGGTTCCCGGATCCACGTTCAGGTAGGGGTCGAGCTTACGCAGCCGGACCTTAAACCCGCGGGCCTGCAGGAGCGAGCCGAGGGCCGCCGCACAGAGACCTTTGCCGAGGGAGGAAACCACGCCGCCGGTGATGAAGATGAACCGCGCCATGGGCGAACACTATTGAACGATCTCGAGGGGTGAAGCAAGCCTCGCGGCGCGGGCATCGCATGCGGCGAAATGCCCGCGCGAAAACCCGCGCGAAACGCTTGGCTGAAGGCCGGGCGCGCTGCCCGGCGATGGAAGTCGATCGGTGCCGGGCGAAGCGCCGGCGGGAGCGACTCGGCGGGCGCGGCTGCGCCGGCCCGGAGTCACAGGCTTAGGTCACTGGGTGGGAACGCTCGGCTCGCTCGGTTGGACCGGCGCCGGGGCCGCGGGCTCCGAGCCCGCCGGCGTCCCGGCCGGAAGCCTGTCGAGAATCGAGTCCGGCTGGCCGCCGCCGGCGAGGATGGTCAGGGTGATGCTGGTCAGCATGAACCCGGCCGCCAGGATCGCCGTGGTGCGGGTCAGCAGATTGGCGGTGCCGCGCCCGCTGAGCAAGCCGCCCATGCCGCCGCCGCCGCCACCACCGCCGATGCCGAGGCCGCCACCCTCGCTCCGCTGCAGCAGGACGACGCCGATGAGGGCGAGCGCCAGGAGAATGTGGATGACCAGGAGAACTGTCGCCATGATACCCGTTGCCTGTCTCGGCGCCCATGCCGCGGCGCCGTCGCCCGGCTATGTAATGGCTACGGGGCCGAATGGCCAGCGAAAAGTCCCCGTAAACTCAGGCTGTCATCCCGGCCAAGCGAGCGGCAGCGAGCGCGAGCCTGGAGCCAGGGCGAGCGTCTGGGCGGTTGCCCTGGACCCTCGGCTCAAGGCCGAGGGTGACGATGAAAGCGGGTGGCTCGGTGAGGCTGCGGCGGACAATGTATGCACACGCCAGCCCGCCCCTCAGGCGCTCCCCTCAGACGCTTTCGGCGATCGCCCAAAAGGAATCGGCATCCAGGCTGGC
The DNA here is from genome assembly GCA_036570545.1 of Kiloniellaceae bacterium. Classification (GTDB taxonomy): domain Bacteria; phylum Pseudomonadota; class Alphaproteobacteria; order Kiloniellales; family Kiloniellaceae; genus Pelagibius. The sequence goes on along the minus strand of DATCXZ010000295.1, from coordinate 1,823 downwards.
GCCGCCGACCAGGGCGCCGTCGACATTGGCCTGGGACAGCAGCTCGCGGGCGTTGTCGGGCTTCACCGAGCCGCCGTAGAGGATGCGCACCTTCTCGGCGCCCTCGCCGACCAGGCCGACCAGCAGGCGGCGGATCTCCGCATGCACCTTCGCCACATCCGCCGGGGTGGCGGTGCGGCCGGTGCCGATCGCCCATACCGGCTCGTAGGCCACCACCAGGCGCGCGGCCTCCATGCCGACCGGGATCGAGCCCTTCACCTGGCGCGAGATCACCGCCAGGGTCTGGTCGGCGCTGCGCTCCTTTTCGGTCTCGCCGACGCAGACGATCGGCACCAGCCCCGCGCTCAGCGCCGCCTCGGCCTTGGCGCGGACCTGGGCATCGCTCTCGCGGTGGTCGCCGCGCCGCTCGGAGTGGCCGACGATGACGTAGGTGCAGCCGATGTCGCGCAGCATCGGCGCCGCGGTGTCGCCGGTATGCGCGCCGGCGGCGGCGCTGTGGCAGTCCTGCCCGCCGACGGCGATGCGGCTGCCGGCGAGCGCCTGGGCCACCAGTCCGAGGTGGGGAAACGGTGGGCAGACCAGCAGGTCGCAGGCAAGCTGGGCGCCTTCGGCGCGAGCCTTGAGCGCGCCGGCGAGCGCCCTGGCATCCTCGGCCAGACCGTTCATCTTCCAGTTTCCGGCAATCAGGGCTCTCATCGGCGGTCCTCTCGGCAGCAAGCGCCGGCTTACCTAGCACAGGGACCAGCCGGATGACCATGGGGCAAGACGCTGCCCCCGCCGCAGGCCGAGCGGCTGGGAGATCGCAAGAATCGGGCGGAATTGCTTGTTGCCCGGGCCTGGACGCCTTCCTAAACTGCCGCGCCCCGCACCCGGGGGCGACTTCGGGCATCGGTTCCGGAGAACTCTAGCGAAGCAGTGCCATTGCCATGAAGAAGCCGCGCAACATCATCGTGAAGCTCGTCACGGTCGTCCTGTTCAGCCTGCTGATCCTCAGCTTCGCGGTGTGGGGGATCGGCGACATCTTCCGCGGCGGCGGGCAGGCCCAGGTGGTGGCGCAGGTGGGTGACACCGTCATCGAGCAGCGCGCCTTCTCGCGCGAGCTGTCCGACGAGATCAATACCCTGAGCCGGCGCCTCGGCGTCCAGCTCACCATGGAGCAGGCGCGCTCCTTCGGCGTTCCGCAGCAGGTGCTGGAGCGCATGATCACCCGCGCGATGCTCGACGAGATGGCGTCGCGCCTCGGCATGGTGGTGACCGAGGACCAGATGCGGACCCGGCTGCTGGAAAACCCCGAATTGCAGGATTCCGCCGGCGGTTTCGACCGCAACCGCTTCGCCCGCCTCCTGCAGCTCAGCAACCTGTCGGAGCAGGCCTATCTGGCCCGCCTCGGCGAGGACATCAAGCGCCAGCAGCTCGTCGGCGCGGTGACCGAGGCGGCGGTGGCGCCGGCGAGCCTGGCGGAGCGGCTGTTCGTCTACCGCGAGGAACGCCGCGTCGCCGACTACGTGAGCCTGCCGACCGACAGCTTCACGGTATCGGGCGAGCCCGACGGACAGGCGCTGCAGGAGATCTACGACGCGGCCGGTGACGAGCTGATGACGCCGGCCTTCAAGAAGATCGCCCTCGTGGTGCTGAGCATCGCCGATGCGGCGGAAGGCATCACCATTTCGGACGACCGCATCGCCGAAGCCTTCGAGGCGCGCAAGGATCAGCTCTCGCGGCCGGAGCGGCGCACGGTGACCCAGGCGGTGCTGCCCGACGAGGCGGCCGCCCGTGCCCTCGCCGACCGCCTCGCCGAAGGCGCCACCTTCGCCGCCGCCGCC
>DATCXZ010000294.1:0-7228 GCA_036570545.1 Kiloniellaceae bacterium | reverse complement strand
GCCGGAAAGGCTGCCCGCCAGGCCGCCGGGCGCCGACTGCACGCTCTCCTCGACCAGCGCGTTCCAGGCGCCGCAGCCCTCGCAGCGCCCGGTCCACTTGGGCGCGACGGCGCCGCAGTCCTGGCAGACGTAGTGCGAGCGGGGCTTGGCCATGGTCAGCGCTCCGCCCTGTGGCGGCGGCGGGCTATGCCATACGCACACCTCCCCTGGATCGTCATACTCGGGCTTGACCCGAGTATCCAGGGCAACCGCTCCGTCACTTGCCCCTGGACCCTCGGCTCAAGGCCGAGGGTGACGAAAAGAGCAGGCGGAACGGCCTGGTGCGATGACAACACCGAATGGGCAGAACCGGCAAGGCGGCGGCGCCTCAAAGGTCGCGCACCTGCATCTGGATCGGTCCGTCGGCGCGGCCGTGAATGAACTGGTCGACGTAGGGATTGCCGGAGCTGTCGATCTCCGCCGTCGCGCCGACCCAGATGATCTTGCCCTTGTAGAGCATGGCGACGCGGTCGGAGATGCGCCGGGCGCTGGCCATGTCGTGGGTGATCGACAATGCGGTCGCGCCCAGGCCCTTCACGCAGTCGACGATAAGGCGGTCGATGACGTCGCCCATGATGGGGTCGAGGCCCGTGGTCGGCTCGTCGAAGAAGATGATCTCCGGCTCCGTCGCGATGGCGCGCGCCAGACCGACGCGCTTGCGCATGCCGCCGGAAAGCTCGGCCGGCGTGAGCTGGGCGACGTCGGCGCCGAGGCCGACGGCCTGCAGCTTCTGCAGCGCGATGTCGCGCGCCTTGTCGCGGCCCATGCGCTGGCCCTGGATGAGGCCGAAGGCCACGTTCTCCCACACCGGCAGGGAATCGAACAGGGCGGCGTTCTGGAACAGCATGCCAAACTTGCGGCGCACGCGGTCGAGCTCGGCGCCGTAGAGGCCGACCACCTCCTCGTCATCCACCTTGATGGAGCCGGCGTCGGGATGCAGCAGGCCGAGGATGCACTTCAGCAGCACCGACTTGCCGCTGCCTGAGCCGCCGATCACCAGCATCGACTCGCCGGGCTGGATGTCGAGGTCGACGCCGTCGAGAACCACCTTGTCGCCAAAGGTCTTGGTGAGGCCGCGAATGGCGATTTTCGGCATCCCGCCCTGCGGGGAGGCCGCCTGCCGGCCGGAGGTCGCTTCCACCTGGTGATTCATCGCGCGAAGAACAGCTCCGTGATGAAGTAGTTGAAGCTGAGGATGAGGATGGAGGCGGAAACCACGGCGTTGGTGGTGGCGGTGCCGACGCCCTGGGCGCCGCCGCGTGAGTTGTAGCCGTGATAGCAGCCCATCAGGGTGACCAGGAAGCCGAAGACGGCGGCCTTCACGAGACCGGAGATGACGTCCTGCGCCTGGATGAAGTCCCAGGTGTTCTTCAGGTAGATCTCCGGATTGAAGCCGAGCTTCTGGGTCGACACGATGTAGCCGCCGAACACCCCGATGATGTCGGCGATGAGCACCAGGAGCGGCAGCATGGTGAGGCCGGCGATGAGGCGCGGGGCGATGAGGTACTTGAAGGGGTTGGTCGCCAGGGTGTCGAGCGCGTCGATCTGCTCGGTCACGCGCATGGTGCCGATCTCGGCGGCCATGGAGGCGCCGACGCGCCCGGCCACCATGAGGCCGGCCAGCACGGGCCCCAGCTCGCGGGTGATGGAGACCACCACCACGTTGGGGATCGCGCTCTCCGCCGAGAAGCGCGCAAAGCCGGTGTAGCTCTGCAGCGCCAGCACCATGCCGGTGAAGATCGCGGTGAGGCCGACCACCGGCAGCGAGTAATAGCCGATCTCGATCATCTGGCGGAGCACCAGGCGCGGATAGAACGGCGGCCTGAGGCAATGCGACAGCGAGAGCACCGTGAACAGGGTCAGGCGCCCGGTGGCTTCGAGAAAAGCCAAAAAGGTACGGCCAATCGGCTGGAGAATCGGCATCAGGGGTTAGCCCGGGTTTCTCAAACTATGGCGGAGCGTCATCGCGTCAGGAAGCCCGCTCGGTAGGAGAAGCCCGAAAAGCGTAGCGGGACTACGGTTGAGGGCTTCGACGCGGCGAGCGGGCTTCCTGACGCGACCCGAAGGGCGGGGCGAATTTGACGACAGGCGGCGTCAAGCTTGTCCTCGGGCTGCGCTTCGCGCAGACCCGGGGGCCGCTCGACCGTATTGCCGATACGCTCTTCGCGACTTTCCTGTCCTGTCGTCAAATTCGCCTCCGTGACGCCCACCATAGTTTGAGAAACTCGGGCTAGCCCAGGTAGACCCGGTGATAGCGCGCGCCGAGCGAAGTCAGGATCTCGTAGCCGATGGTGCCGGCCTCGCGGGCCACCGCATCGACGTCATGCTCCGCAGAGATGAGCTCGGCCCAGTCACCCGGCCGCGCTGCGTCGGGCGCTATGGCGGTCACATCCAGCGCGAGCAAATCCATGGAAACACGTCCAACCACAGGAACCCGATGACCGGCGACCCAGGCATGCCCATGAGAGGAGAGAGACCGCAGATAACCATCGGCGTAGCCGGCGGCAACGGTCGCGATTCGGGCCGGCCCCGTGGCGCGGTGCGTGGCACCATAGCCAACGGCCTGGGGGGCGTCAATCGGGCGGACCTGCAGGATTCTCGCCTGCAGGCGGACCACCGGACGCATCGGATTCGGAGCCTGCGGCGTGGGGTTCGCACCGTAGAGCGCGACGCCGGGCCGGCCGAGGTCGAAGTGGTAGTCGGGGCCGAGGAAGATGCCGGAGGAGTTGCAGAACGACACCGGCGCGCGCGGCAGGGCGGTGAGCGCCGCCTTGAAGGCGGCGAGCTGCTCGGCATTCTTCGGGTTGTCCGGCTCCTCCGCGCAGGCAAGGTGGCTGAGGATGCACACCGGCACGATCCCGGCGAGGAGATCGGGCGCGCCGCGCAGGCGCTCGACCTCCGCGGGCGGCAGGCCGAGGCGGCACATGCCGCTGTCGAGGTGCACGGCGGCCGGCAGAGCCTTCTCCCGTTGCCGCGCGAAGCCGCCCCAGGCCTCGATCTCGCCCAGCGAGTTCAGCACCGGCAGGATGTTGTTGTCGGCGTAGTCCGCCTCGGCGCCCGGCATGAGGCCGTTCAGCACGTAGAGCGAGATCGCCGGATGGCAGCGGTCGAGCAGCGGGCGCAGCTTCAGCGCCTCGTCGAGCTGGGCGACGAAGAGGCTGCGCGCACCCGCCTTCACCAGCGCCGGCGCGACGCGCTCGGCGCCGAGGCCGTAGCCGTCGGCCTTCACCACCGCCGCCAGCGCACGCTGCCGGAAAGCCGCTTTCAGGCGCCCATAGTTCTCCGCGATGGCGCCGAGGTCCACGGTGAGCACGCCGGCGGCGCGGGCGGGAACCGCCGCGAGCGCCCGCCCCCTCTCGCCGGCGGCCTCAGTAGTGGGCGGGGAGATGGTCATCGGCGACGAGGTCGCTGAACCGCGTGGTGTTGCCGTCGAAGGCGAACTCCCGCGAGCCGATCGGGCCGTGGCGCTGCTTGGCGACGATCACCTCGGCTTTGCCATAGGCGCGCTCGCAGCGTTCCTTCCAGCGCTCCAGGCGCTCGTGGAACTTGTTGTCGTCCTCGCCGTCGCGCTGGGTCGGCTCGGCGCGCTCAACGTAATATTGGTCGCGGTAGATGAACATGACGATGTCGGCGTCCTGCTCGATCGAGCCGGACTCGCGCAGGTCGGAGAGCTGCGGGCGCTTGTCCTCGCGCTGCTCGACGGCGCGCGAGAGCTGCGAGAGGGCGAGGACCGGCACATCGAGATCCTTGGCCAGGGCCTTGAGGCCGCGGGTGATCTCCGAGACCTCCTGCACGCGGTTGTCGGTGCGCTTGTTGATCGGCGGCTGCATGAGCTGCAGGTAGTCGACCACGATGAGGCTGAGGCCGTGCTGGCGCTTCAGGCGGCGGGCGCGGGTGCGCACCTGGCTGACCGAGAGGGCGGGGGTGTCGTCGACGAAGAGCGGCAGCTCGGCCAGCTCGCGGCTGGCTTCGAAGATCTTGTCGAATTCCTCGTCCTGGATGTCGCCTCGGCGCATGGCGTCCGAGCGCACGCCGGTGCGCTCGGCGATGACGCGGCCGGCAAGCTGCTCGGCCGACATCTCGAGCGAGAAGAAGGCGACCGGCTGGCGCTGCTCGATCGGGTTGCCCTCGGCGTCCTTCTCGGCGCGGGTCGATGCCGCCACGTTGAACGCGATGTTGGTGGCCAGCGCCGTCTTGCCCATCGAGGGGCGCGCCGCCAGGATGAGGAGGTCGGAGCGGTGCAGGCCGCCGAGCAGCTTGTCGAGATCGGTGAGGCCGGTCGACACGCCCGACAGGCCGTCCTGCTTCATCGCCGCCTCGGTCAGGTGCAGCGATTCCAGCACCGCCATGCGGAACGGGCTGAGGCCGCCCTCGGTCTGGCCGATCTCCGCCAGCTTGTAGAGACGATCCTCCGCGACCTCGATCTGCTGGGTCGCCTCGACGTCGAGGTCGTAGTCGAAGGCGTCGTTCACCATGTCCTCGCCGAGCGTGATGAGCTGGCGGCGCAGGTAGAGGTCGTGGATGGTCTTGCCGTAGTCGGCGGCATTGATGATGGTGACGTAGCTCGACTGGAGCTGGGCCAGATACTGCGCGCCGCCGACGTCGGCCAGCGCGCTCTCCTGCTCGAAGAGGTTCTTGAGCTGGATGGCGTTGGCGACCTGGCCGCGCTCGATCAGCTTGCCGCAGGCCTCGAAGATGCGTGCGTGCACGGCGTCGGCGAAATGCTCGGGACGCAGGAAGTCCGAGACCTTCTCGTAAGCCGCATTGTTGGCGAGGATGGCACCAAGCAGCGCCTGCTCCGCCTCGTCGTTGGAAGGCGGCAGCCGCATCGCGCTGTCGTGCGCTAGTCCCGGGTAGCTGGGCAGGGTCGGCTGGGGAGAGTTCATGGGAAGGAGCGTAGGAGAAAGTGCGGCGAGGGCCAACAGCGGATAACGGGGATAACCCCGTTACGCCCCGCAACTCATACAATACAAGGAAAACGGACAAGGAAAACGGACAAGGAAAACGGCGGCTCCCGCCAGGGAGCCGCCGTCGTCGTTTGAGGCAAAGAGTCGTGGAGACTCTCAGTCCTTGGCAGTCTCGTCGCTTTCCTCGGACGACTCGGCAGCCGTTTCCTCTTCCATCGCCGTGACCACGGCTTCGCGCTCGGCCTCGGCGGCCTCTTCGGCGCGGAGCAGTTCCTCGGTGCTGACCACGCGGCCGCTCTCGAGCTGGATCTGCGCTTCATCCTCGGAACGCGCCACGTTGGCGGTCACCGTGACGGCGACCTCCGGGTGCAGCCGCACGCGCACCTTGTGCAGGCCGAGCGCCTTGATCACGGCGCCGAGGTCGACCTGGCCGCGCGACACCGTCACGCCGTTGGCGGTCACCGCATCGGAGATGTCGCGGCTGTTCACCGAGCCGTAGAGCTGACCGCTTTCGCCCGCCTGGCGGATGACCGTGACGGTCATCCCCTCGAGCTTGGCGGCGACCTGCTCGGCCTCGCCACGGCGCTTCAGGTTGTCGGCCTCGAGCTGCGCGCGCTGCGTCTCGAAGCGGGCGAGATTGTCCTTCGTCGCCCGCATCGCCTTTTTCTGCGGCAAGAGGTAATTGCGCGCGAAGCCCGGCTTGACCGACACGATGTCGCCCATCTGCCCGAGCTTCTCGATGCGCTGCATCAGGATCACTTGCATGTCTCGTTCTCCTGCTCGCCGCTTACTTCAGCACGTAAGGAAGCAGCGACAGGAAGCGGGCACGCTTGATCGCACGCGCCAGCTCACGCTGCTTCTTGGTCGACACGGCGGTGATGCGGCTCGGCACGATCTTGCCGCGCTCCGAAACGAAGCGCTGCAGCAGGCGCGTGTCCTTGTAGTCGATCTTCGGCGCCTTCGGCCCGGAGAACGGGCAGCTCTTGCGGCGACGGAAGAAGGGGCGACGGCCACCGCCGCCGCCGACGATCTGGACGCTCATTCGGCGCCTCCCTCTTTGGCGGTTGCACCCTCGGCCTCGGCATCGCGCGGACGGCGGTCGCGGCCGCCATCGCGGTCACGGCCGAAATCGCGACCGCCACGGCGGTCACCCCGGTCGCGATCGAAGCGGCCGCCGCGGTCGCCGCGCTCGTCGCGGCTGTTGCGGGCCTGCATGACGATGGAGGGACCTTCCTCCAGCGCTTCGACGCGCACCGTCAGATAGCGGATGACGTCGTCGCTGAGGCGCAGGTTGCGCTCCAGCTCGTGCATCGCCGCCGCCGGGGCGTCGACGCGCAGCATGACGTAGTGGCCCTTGCGGTTCTTCTTGATGCGGTAGGCCAGGGTGCGCAGACCCCAGTACTCGGAGCCCGCAAGGCGGCCGCCGTTGTCGTCGAGAATCTTGGTGAAGTCCGCCACCAGGCCTTCGACCTGCGCAGTGGCGACGTCCTGGCGTGCGATAACCACGCACTCGTAGAAAGCCATGATGTACTCCCTCTGGCTGTTCATGGACCGGCGCTGGTCGAAGCCGAGCCGCCCGGTCCTAGCCGACCCTTGGGGGCCGGCAAGGAGTGCCCTGCGTCGTTCGCCCCGCTGGGACGCATCCCGCAGGGCCGCAAAGCCGCGGGACTATACACTTTGTAGCCCCCCATGCAAGTAGGGGAGCAGGCACGGCGTCAAGGCCGAAGCGGCCGGCCGGCGGCAGCCAGGGAAGGGCCGGAGTCCGGCCGCTCGGCGCCGATCCGGCTTGACAGCAAAGGCTGTGCGGTTATGTCTGGCCGCAGGTCGGTTACCAACCCCTTTTGCCACCCCCCGTATTCGCGGAGCAGCCTTCCATGACCGTGGCTTTCGTCTTTCCGGGACAGGGCTCCCAGGCCGTCGGCATGGGCCGGGCGCTCGCGGAAGCCTTCCCCGTCGCCCGCCACACCCTGGAGGAGGTCGACGACGCCCTCGGCCAGAAGCTGTCCCGCCTCATGTTCGAAGGGCCGGAGGAGGAACTGCGGCTGACCGCCAACGCCCAGCCGGCGCTGATGGCGGCGAGCCTTGCGGCGGTGCGCGTGCTGGAAAGCGAGGGCGGGCTGCGCCTTGCCGACAGGGCCGCCTTCGTGGCCGGACACTCCCTGGGAGAATATTCCGCGCTGGCGGCGGTCGGCAGCCTGGAGCTTGCCGACGCGGCGCGGCTGCTGCGCCGCCGCGGCCAGGCCATGCAGGAGGCGGTGCCGGTCGGCCAGGGCACCATGGCG
>DATCXZ010000293.1:0-4517 GCA_036570545.1 Kiloniellaceae bacterium | reverse complement strand
CCGGCCGGGGCCAAGACATTCGACCTCGCCGGCTACGACGAGCCGATGGTGGCCGAGGACTTCTGCCACGCCATCGGCTACCGCCGCGTCACGCGCAGGGACCGCAGCGCGCTCGCCGTGCGCGCCGACGTGCTGGAGCGTCTGGCGCGCGAGGCCTACAAGCTGGCCGCCGCCAAGCCGCCAGCCGAAGAGCAGTGCGATGGCTTTGCCGCCGAGCCTGCGCTCTGCCAACTGGCCGACTGCGACGCCGCCGACCTGGAGGCGCTCCTCTTCGCGCTGGGCTATCGTCGTCACGGCAGCGCCGAGGGGCAGCCGCGGTTCCGGCGCAAGGGCGCGCGCCACAAAGTGCCGGGCAGCAAGCCGGCCGCCGCCGCTCCGGAAGCGGCCGGTGCCACCGAAACCTCGGCACGGCCCGAGCGACGCAAGGACCGGGCGCGCAGCAAGCGCAAGGCAGACCCAGCCCTGGCCGCGCGCAAGGCTGAGGCCAAGCGGCGCGAGGAGAAGCGTCTGGCCGACTCGCCCTTCGCCATCCTGCGTCAGCTCTCGCTCGGCGGCGAATGAACCAAGCGTCCGGCCCCACGGAAGACTCCGGTGGCCTGCGTGCCGACAAGTGGCTCTGGCAGGCGCGCTTCTTCAAAAGCCGCAGCCTCGCCACCCAGCTCTGCCAGGCCGGCAAGTTGCGCCTTTCCGGCTTCGGCGTCGTCAAGCCGCACTACCGGGTGAAGCCGGGCGACGTGCTCACCTTTCCCCAGGCGCGCCATATCCGTGTCGTGAAAGTGCTGGCGCTCGGCAGCCGCCGCGGCCCGGCCAGCGAGGCGCAGGATCTCTACGAGGATCTGAAGCCGCCGGCGTTCGAGAGCCGGCTGCCAGCCGGCACGCCCGATGCCCTCGCCAGCGCCAGGCGTGAGCCCGGGGCCGGGCGCCCCACCAAGCGCGAGCGCCGCGCCCTGAACCGCCTGCGCGACGAGGACTGAGCGCACCGATAGCTGTTCAGCAGCGCTCAGCCGCCTTAGACTTGAGCCATGCTGGACAGCTTCGCCCTTGCCGCCATCGCCGGCACCTTCATCCTCGGCGGCGCGGTCAAGGGCGTGGTCGGCTTCGGCCTGCCCACCGTGAGCCTCGCCCTCCTCACCGTCGCCTTCGGGCTGCCGCAGGCCATGGCCCTGATGCTGGCGCCGGCCTTCGTCAGCAACGTCTGGCAGGCCTTTAGCGGCGGCGGCACCCTTGGAGTGCTCCGGCGCATCTGGCCGTTCCTGCTGATGGCCGCGGTCACCGTCTGGCTCGGCGCCCTCGCCCTAACCCGCATCGACCTGCATCTGCTCTCGGCCCTGCTGGGCGTCCTGCTCATCACCTATTCGGTGGTGAGCCTGGCGGGTTTCCGGGTCGCGCTCACGGCACGGCAGGAGGCTTGGGCCGGTCCGCTGTTCGGCACGGTGAACGGGGTGCTGACCGGCATGACCGGCTCCTACGTGGTGCCCGGCATCATGTTCCTGCAAGCCGTCGGCCTGCCGCGCGACCAGTTGATCCAGGCCATGGGCATGCTGTTCCTGGTTTCGACCCTCGCCCTCGCCCTGGCGCTCGGCGGCAATGACTTCCTCAGCCTGGAGCTCGGCCTGATCTCGATCGCCGGCTTGGTCCCGACGATCGCCGGAATGCTGCTCGGCCAGCGCCTGCGGCGGCGGCTGCCCGAGCAACGCTTCCGCCAGGTGTTTTTCGTCGCGCTGATGCTGCTCGGCCTCTACATCGTGGCCGGCGCCCTCGGCGAGCTGGCAGTCTAAAGCTTGTCCCGCAGAGCGTAGTAGAGCATGCCGACGACGAGGCTCGGCCAGCGCAGCAGCGTGCCGCCGGGAAAGTTCGGCGTCGGCACTTCGGCGAGGACGTCGAAGCGCTCGGCCTGGCCGGCGACCGCCTCGGCGATCACCTTGCCGGCCAGGGTGGTGAGCGCCACACCCTGCCCCGAAAAGCCCATGGCATAGAAGACGTCGCCATCGAGCCGGCCGAAGGCGGGCAGGCGCTTCATGGTGATCGCGAGGGTGCCGCCCCAGGCGTAATCGATGGCGACATCCTGGAGCTGCGGGAAGACCCTCAGCATGCAGCGGCGCACGATGCCGGCGATGTTGCGCGGATAGGCGGGCAGATAGCTCTCGCCGCCGCCGAACAGCAGGCGCCGGTCGGCCGAGAGCCGATAGTAGTCGATCACGTACTTGCTGTCGGCGACGGCCGCGTCGTTGGCGATGAGGTCGCGTGCGCGCGCCTCGCCCAGCGGCGCGGTGGCAAGAATGAAATTGTTGATCGGCATGATCGCCGGCGCGATGCGCGGCTCGAGATTGCCGAGATGCCCGTTGCAGGCCAGCACTAGGTAGTCGGCTCTGACGCTACCCTTGGGCGTGCGCACGCCGGGCTTGCCGTTCGTGCGGACGATCTCGAGCGCCGGCGACTGCTCGTGGATGGTGGCGCCGGCGGCGCGCGCCGCGCGAGCGAGGCCGAGCGCGTAGTTCAGCGGATGCAGGTGCCCGGCATCGCTGTCGTAGGAGCCGCCGTGGTAGATGTCGCTCGCGACGAGCTCGCGCAGTTCGGCGCGGCTCAGTGCGCGGATGTGCCGATAGCCGTAGTCCTCGTCAAGGAAACGCGCCTCTTCCTGCAGCGACTTGGCATGCGCCGGCTTGAAGCCGGCGTGGATGACGCCGGGTTGCAGGTCGCAGTCGATGGCGTGATCGCGGATGCGCTGCTTCACAAGTCCCTTGGCTTCCTCGCCGAGATCCCACAGCAGGCGGGCACGCTCGCGGCCGACGAGGTCTATGAGCGCTTCCGGGTCGAGGCGCTGGCCGCCGGAAAGCTGGCCGCCGTTGCGCCCCGAGGCGCCCCAGCCGATGCGCCGGGCCTCGAGCACGATGGCCTTGTAGCCGCGCTCGGCGAGGTGGAGCGCGGTGGCGATGCCGGTGTAGCCGCCGCCGACGATGCAGACGTCGCAGCGTTGCGCGCCGGTCAGCGGCGGCAGGGGCTCCAGCCCCCTGGCCGTGGCGAGGTAGTAAGAACGCGGGTAGCCCTCTGCGGACTGCAGCGTGCTCACGGCTTCAAGAACCAGAGCGAGAGGTTGTTTGCGGGCATCGCCTCGATGAGCGGCGCGGCGAAGCCCTGCGCCGCCGCCAGGTCCGCCACCATCTCCAGGTCGCGCACACCCCAGGCGGGGTCCTGCGCCCTGAGGCCGGCATCGAAGTCGGCATTGGAAGGCGCCGTGTGGCGGCCCTCGCGCTTGAAGGGTCCATAGAGGTAGAGCCCGCCGCCGGGCCGCAGGTAGCGGGCGGCGCCGGCGAGCAGCCCCTCCGCCGCAGCCCAGGGCGCGATGTGGATCATGTTGCAGCAGACCATGGCGTCGACCGGCCCTTCCAACGGCCAGGCCGACGCGGTCACGTCGATGTCGAGCGGCGCGCGCAGGTTGGCGCCGCCCGCCGCCCGACGGTAACCCTCGATGCTGCGGCGATGCGCCGCGGCGGGATCGCTCGGCTGCCACACGAGGTGTGGGAAGGCGGCGGCGAAGTGGAGCACGTGCTCGCCGGTGCCGCTGGCAAGCTCCACGACGAGTCCCTCCGATGGCAGCCAGCGGGCCAGGACCGCCGCGATGGGCGTACGGTTGCGCAGCGTCGCCGGCGCGTGCAGGCGGCCACCCGGCGACACCTCGGGCTGGCGGTCTGCGGCGGTCATCGAGGGCCTTTCATAGCCGGCACGCTATGCCAGCCGGCGGGCGCCCGGCAAGCGCCAAAGACCGCATTTCGGCTAGGGTTGCGTGCCTTTGCAGCGGGTGATAACCAGTGCCGTGCTCGATCTACTGAGAGAACTCCTGGCCGGCCAGCGCGGTGCCCGAGACGGCGCCGTTCCGGGCATCGACAGGGTCCAACTCGCCACCGTCGCCCTGCTCGTCGAGGCGGCGCACATGGATGACGAGTTCGGGCCGAAAGAGCGCGCCAAGATCGCCGAACTGGTCGAGGAGCGCTTCGGCCTTACGGCGACGGAGAGCCGTGCCCTGCTGGATGCCGCCGACGAGAAGGTGGCGCAGGCCGTCGAAGTGTTCGGCTTCACCCGCGAGATTAAGAACGCCTTCTCTCCGGCGGAGCGGATCGAGGTAATGGAAATGCTGTGGGAAGTCGCCTATGCGGACGGCGCATTGCACGACCTCGAGGCGAGCCTGATGCGCCGCCTGGCCGGCCTCCTCTATGTGAGCGACCGCGACAGCGGCCTGGCGCGCAAGCGGGTTCTCGCGCGGCACGGCCAAGGGGCGTGACGGCGCCGGCTTGAACGCGCCGGTCCGGGCGGGCGCCGAGGTTGCCGGAGTTGGAAGAAGCCGCCAGCGGGCGGCCGCATGAGGAGAGTTTAAATCGATGACCTACGTCGTCACCGAAGCCTGCATCAAGTGCAAGTACATGGACTGCGTGGAGGTCTGCCCCGTCGACTGCTTCTACGAGGGCGAGAACATGCTGGTGATCCATCCCGACGAGTGCATCGACTGCGGCGTCTGCGAG
>DATCXZ010000292.1:0-2962 GCA_036570545.1 Kiloniellaceae bacterium | reverse complement strand
CGCTTACCCGCCCGGTCCGCCTGCTGCATCCGCGCATCCCGGTCTACCTCGTGCCGCGCGGCGAGGGCCGCACCATGGTCGGCGCCACCATGATCGAGAGCGCGTCGCGCTCGCCGGTCTCGGCGCGCTCGCTGATGGAGCTGCTGGGCGCTGCCTACGCGGTCCATCCCGCCTTCGGCGAGGCCGAGGTGGTGGAGATCGGCGTCGACGCGCGCCCGGCCTTTCCCGATAACCTGCCGCGCGCCTGGCGCGAGGGCGACACCGTCTTCGTGAACGGCCTCTACCGCCACGGCTTCCTGCTGGCGCCGGCGATGGCGCGGCGGGCGGCAGACCTGGCGCTCGGCGCAACGGCAAGTATGGAGGAGGGCGATGCGCATCGTCTTGAACGGCAAGTCTCGTGAGGTGGCCGTGGCGCGGCTCGACCGCGTGCTGGAGGAACTCGGCTTCCACGGCACCAAGGTGGCGACGGCGGTGAACGGGCAGTTCGTGGCGCGCAGCCGGCGCGGTGAGACGGCGCTGGGCGAGGGCGACCGCGTCGAGGTCATCGCGCCGATGCAGGGAGGCTGAGATGCACGACTTCTATGGTGTTGCACTGGGCAACCGGCTGATGCTGGGCACCGCGCTCTATCCCTCGCCGGCGATCCTCGCCGAGGCGGTGAGGGTCGCCGGGGTCGAGGTGGTGACGGTCTCGCTGCGCCGCGAGTCGGCGGAGCGCCGCGACGGCCAGGCTTTCTGGGCGCTGATCCGCGAGCTCGGCCTGCGCGTGCTGCCCAACACCGCCGGCTGCCACACGGTGAAGGAGGCGGTGACCACCGCGCAGATGGCGCGCGAGGTCTTCGACACGCCCTGGGTGAAGCTGGAGGTGATCGGCGAGCACGACAGCCTGCAGCCGGACCTCTTCGGCCTGGTCGAGGCGGCGCGCATCCTGGTCGCCGAGGGCTTCGAGGTCTTCCCCTACACCACCGAGGACCTGGTGGCGGCCGAGCGTCTGGTGGAGGCGGGCTGCCGCGTGCTCATGCCCTGGGGCGCGCCGATCGGCTCGGGGCTGGGATTGAACAACCGCTACGGCCTGCGCTCCCTGCGCGCCCACTTTCCCGAGGTGACGCTGGTGGTCGACGCCGGCCTCGGCCTGCCGTCCCACGCCGCCGCCGCCATGGAACTCGGCTACGACGGCGTGCTGCTGAACACCGCGGTCGCCAAGGCGGGCGATCCGGTGACGATGGCGAAGGCGTTCTCGCAGGCGGTCGAGGCCGGGCGCCTCGCCCGCGCCGCCGACCCCATGGAGCCGCGCGACATGGCCGCGCCCTCCACCCCCGTCCTCGGCAAGGCGTTCCTCGGATGAGCGCGATGGCAGCAGTCGGCGCCGGCCGTTGCACGGTCGCCGCCACCACCTCGGTCGTCATGCTCGGGCTTGACCCGAGCATCCAGGGCAACCGTTTCGTCACTCGCCCCTGGACCCTCGGGTCAAGCCCGAGGGTGACAGGTGGAGGGGCTGCGCCATGACCCTAGATCCGTTCTATCCCATCGTCGACAGCGCGGCTTGGTTGCGTCGGCTGTTGCCCTTGGGAATCAAGCTCGTGCAGCTTCGCGTTAAAGACCGCAGTGAGGCGGAGACGCGGGCTGAGATCGGTGCTGCCCGCGACCTCTGCGCCGCCGCCGGCTGCCAGCTCATCGTGAACGACTACTGGAAGCTTGCCCTCGAGGAGGGCTGCGACTTCGTGCACCTCGGCCAGGAGGATCTCGACGGCGCCGACCTCGCCGCCCTCCGCCGCGCCGGGGTTCGGCTGGGGGTGAGCACCCACGACGATGCCGAGCTGGAGCGCGCGCTGTCGCTGGAGCCGGACTACCTGGCCCTGGGGCCGGTCTACCCGACCATCCTCAAGAAGATGAAGTGGGCGCCGCAAGGCCTTGAGAAAGTTTCGGAATGGAAGCGGCGGGTCGGCGCGGTGCCGCTGGTCGCCATCGGCGGCCTGACCATCGAGCGCGCGCCCGGCGTGCTCGCCGCCGGCGCTGACATCCTCTCCGTCGTCACCGACATCACCCTCAACGCCGATCCCGAGGCGCGTACCCGCGCCTGGCTCGCGGCGACGGCTCAAGAGAGAACGTAGTATGAGAAAAATCAAAGTGTTGTCGGCTGCCGTCGCGATCTTGCTTCAGGTGTCGCCAGCGGCGGCAGCCGACAAGCTGACGCTCATCCTCGACTGGTTCGTGAACCCCGACCACGGGCCCATCATCGTGGCGCAGGAGCAGGGCTACTTCGCCGAGCAGGGGCTGGCGGTCGAGGTGATCGCGCCGGCCGACCCGTCCGATCCGCCGAAGATGGTGGCGGCGGGAAAGGCCGATCTTGCCGTGTCTTACCAGCCACAGCTCCACCTTCAGGTTCACGAGGGCCTGCCGCTGAGGCGGGTCGGCACGCTGGTGGCGACGCCGCTCAACTGCCTGCTGGTGCTGCGCGACGGCCCGGTGAAGTCGCTGGCCGACCTGAAGGGCCGCCGGGTCGGCTTCTCGGTGGCAGGGGTCGAGGAGGCGCTGCTGGCCGCCATGCTGGCCCGGCATGATCTCGCACTCGACGATGTCGAGTTGGTGAACGTGAACTGGTCGCTGGCGCCCTCGCTGATGTCGCGCCAGGTCGATGCCGTCATCGGTGCTTTCCGCAACTTCGAGCTCAACCAGCTTGAATTGGAAGGGGTTGCGGGCCGTTGCTTCTATCCCGAGGAAGAAGGCGTTCCGGCCTATGACGAGCTGATCTACGTCGCCAACCCGGAGACGATGGATGCCGACAAGGTCGCCCGCTTCCTCGCCGCCACCGAACGCGCGATCGTTTACATGGTAAACCATCCCGAGGCGAGCTGGGAGATCTTCGCCGGCAGCAGCGCCGAGCTGGATGACGCCCTGAACGAGCGCGCCTGGGCCGACACCCTGCCGCGCTTCGCGCTGCGGCCCGCCGCCCTCGACCGCGGCC
>DATCXZ010000291.1:0-2992 GCA_036570545.1 Kiloniellaceae bacterium | reverse complement strand
AGCGCCGGACGGCGCGCAGAAGGCGCGGCGGCGCAGCGTCGGCGCAAAGAGCAGCAGCGCCGCCTGCAGCAGAAAGGCGCCGCCATAGACCGGCGCCATGAAATCGAGCTGCGCCCAGTGGGACAGGAAGAAGACGAGGCCGCACCACAGCCAGCCGGCCGCAAGGATCACGCCGACCGCGCGCCTGCTCCAGGGGCGCGGCGCGACGGCAAGCCACAGCGCCGCCAGCGCCAGCATCAGCGCGACCGGCTGCGCCGGCCAGATCGCGGTGTTGTAGAGCCTGTAGCTGGAGGCCAGCACTTCGGCGTCGTAGGGGAACATGCGCTGACGGGCCTAGAGGTTTTCGACAAGCTCGATCATGCGGCGGCGCAACGCCTCATCCGGCAGCGGCCCGGCAAGCGCGCCCATGTTCTCCGCCATGTGGTCGCTGCGCGAGGTGGCGGGGATGACGCAGGTGACCGACGGATGCGAGATAACGAACTTCAGCAGGAACTGCGGCCAGCTCGCGGCGCCGAATTCGGCGGCCCAGTCCGGCAGCGGATGGCCCTGCACCTGACGGATCAGCGCCTTCTGGCGGAACGGCCGGTTCACGATCACCGCCTGGCCGCGGTCGGCGGCCAGCGGCAGCAGCCGCGCTTCTGCCTCGCGGTCGAGCACGTTGTAGGTGAACTGCACGAAGTCGAGCGGGTGGCTCTTCATCACCTCTTCCATCTCGTCGTGGCGGCTGCCGTGCGAAGTGGTGATGCCGAGATAGTGCAGGCGTCCCTCCCCCTTCCACTGCTTCAGCGTCTCCAGGTGGCCTTCCCAGCTCAGGAGATTGTGCACCTGCATGAGATCGAAGCGCTCGACGCCCCAGAGCGCACGCTGCTCCTCCATCTGCCCCGGCCCGCCCGATTGCAGCCAGGTCCAGACCTTCTCCGCCGCGAAGAGCTGCGCCGGGCGACCGAGCTTCTCCAGGCCATAGCCGATGACCGCCGCCGAGGAGCCGTACATCGGCGAGCAGTCGATCACCCGCCCGCCGCGATCGAAGAAGGTCCGCAGCACCTCGGCCCGCGCGTCGCGCAAGCGCCGGTCCTCGCCGACGTTGAAGGTGATCCAGGAGCCCATGCCGATCACCGGCACCGCCTCGCCGCTGGACGGGATGGCGCGGGTGATCGGCGCCGCCAGCGCTGTCGGGAAAGAGCCGGCGAAGGGCAGCGCGGCAAGGCCGCCCAGCACCGCGCGTCGGGATGTGTGCCAGGAGTTCTTCATGGAAGAGACATGGCGCCGCGGCGCGTGAAGTCAAAAGCGCGGAGTCAGCCCAGCTCTCTGCTGCGCGCGGTGGCCGCGGCGATGGCGCGGGTCATGAGCGGCTGCAGGCCGTCGTCGGCCATGAGGATCTTCAGCGCCTCCAGCGTGGTGCCTGCGGGCGAGGTCACGTTCTCGCGCAGCCTGGAAGCCGGCTCGCTGGCGATGTGCACCAGTTCGCCGGCGCCGGCGACCGTCACGCGCGCGCACTGCATGGCGAGGTCTTCGGGCAGCCCCGCCTCGACGCCCGCTTTCGCCAGGCACTCGATGAGCAGGAACACATAGGCAGGGCCGCCGCCGGAGACGGCGGTAACGGCATCGATGAGGCCTTCGTCCTCGACCCAGGCGGTCTCGCCCACGGTGGCGAGCAGCTCGCCGCAGAGGTCGCGCAGCTTGTTGTCGGCATTCTTGTTGGCGCAGAGCACGGTCATGCCGCGGCCGACTGCGGCGGGGGTATTCGGCATGGCGCGCACGACGGGCGTCTTCGCGCCGAGCGCCGCCTCGAAGCCGGCAAGGCGCCAGCCGGCGGCGATGGAGAGCGCCGCGGCACCGTTCGCGGCGAAGCCCTCGTAGTGCGGCAGGGCGGCGGCCAGCATCTGCGGCTTCACGGCGAAGACCATGAGGGCGGGCTTCAGGTCGGCGGGGAGCCGGGCGGCATCGGCGGCGTGGTTGACGCCGCGGGCGATCTCCCCCTGCAGGGCAGCGGCATTGGGCTCGACGATCCAGACATCGGCGGGGCTGAGGCCGCGGCTCAGCCAGCCGTCCAGCAACGCGCTGCCCATCTTGCCGCAACCGACCAGCAGCAGCGGTCCCCCGAGCTTCATAATGCCGGTCGCTTCATGGTGTCTTCGTGGGGCGTCATCGGCGGCATCGCATCAAGCCTCGCCGACGGTCTCCAGCATCGCGGCGTCGAGCGCCTCGCGCACCGGGGTGCCGCCCCACACCACCATCTGCAGCGCCGGGTAGATGCGGTCGCATTCCATGAGCGCAGCCTCTACCAGATCCTCAAGCTGCTCGACCGAGGCGCCGGTCAGGCCGCGCAGCGGAATGGTGTGGCGGAACATCACCGCGCCCTCCTCGGCCATGAGGTCGAAGTGGCCGAGCCAGAGCCGCTCGTTGGCGTGGGCCAGCAGGTCGCAGACCTCCAGCCGGCGCGCCTCGGGCACCTTCATGTCGAAGTGACAGGAGAAGAACATGGAGCTGACGTCCGCCTGCCAGACGGAATACATGTGATACTCGCACCAGTGGCCGCCCATCTCGATAAGCAGCTCGGACTCGCTGTGACGGTCCAGGGTCCAGTCGTTCGCGGTGCCGAGTTCTTCCAGGAGATCGAGGGGGTTGATCGGATGGTGATATTCGGAAACGAGTTCGACCATTGCGACGCAGCCTCTTCGGTTGGCGGTGGCAGGGTCGAGCGTCCCGCTTGAGCCCGATATATGGATTAAGGCGACGCCGCCGCTACCAGATCTAGCGTAGCCTCAAAGGATTCCGCTGTGCAACAAAGGATTGGCCGCGACTCTGCGCCCGCCGCCAGATAACTGTGGACGAAAGGCGCGGAAAACAAGGGGCCAAGCCCAGTTCCGGCCGCTTAGACGTCAGCTTCCAGCCATCGCCCCCTCAACCATCTCCGGGGGAAGACTCCCCGTGACCGCCGCCCGACTTGGGCGCCGGCTTGGCCTTGGGGGCCGCCTTCGGCCGGGCCGCC
>DATCXZ010000290.1:0-4409 GCA_036570545.1 Kiloniellaceae bacterium | reverse complement strand
CGAAGGCGCTGAGCGCGAGGCCGTTGGAGCTGACGATCTGGCTCGGCCCCAGCGGCTCGCCCGGCATCACCACCTCGTCGCCGGTGGCGAGGATGGCGACTCTAGGACGCCGCCGCACCGGCACCCAGGGAAGGTTCATGGCGGCGATGAGGCCGACGTCGCGGACACCCAGCCTGCGGCCGGCGCGGGGGCCGGGATCGCCGGCGGCGAAGTCGAGGCCGGCCGCGCGCACGTAGTTGCCGGCCTTGCAGGATTCCTTCACGACAACCGAACGCTCGCCCGGGGCGCCGTCACCGGCCTCGGTGTCCTCCTGGATGACGATGGCGTCGGCGCCCTCGGGCAGCGGCGCGCCGGTAAAGATGCGCACCGCCTCGCCGGGCGCCACCTCGCCGTCGAAGAGGCCGCCGGCCGGCACCGCGCCGATCACCTTCAAGGTTGCCGGCACCGCGGCCACGTCGGCGGCGCGCACCGCATAGCCATCCATGGCGGAAACCGCGTGCGGCGGCTGGGTGACGCGCGCCACGACGTCCTGCGCGAGAACGCGGCCGAAGGCCTCGGCGATGCCGACCGTCTCGGCCGGCAGGGGTCGGAACGAGTTCAGAATCCGCTGCAGCGCGTCGGCGACGGAGAGCATCAGGGCGCCTCGTAGCGGCCCGACTTGCCGCCTTCCTTGCGGGTGAGCCGAATGTCGGCGATGCGCATGCCGCGGTCGACCGCCTTGCACATGTCGTAGACGGTGAGGGCGGCGACGGTGACGGCGGTGAGCGCCTCCATCTCGACGCCAGTGCGCCCCTTCAGCTTGCAGGTGGCCGTGATGTCGACCGCCGAGCGTTCTTCGTCAAGGGTCAGCTCGACCTTCACGGAGGTGAGGGCGAGGGGGTGGCAGAGCGGGATGAGGTCGGGCGTGCGCTTGGCGCCCATGATGCCGGCGAGCCGCGCCACCGACAGCACGTCGCCCTTCTTCACGCCGCCGTCGCGGATCATGCCCAGCGTCGCCGGCTGCATGAGCACGGAGCCTTTGGCTTCGGCGCTCCGCTCGGTGACCTCCTTGTCGGAGACGTCGACCATCACCGCCTTGCCCTCGGCATCGAAATGCGTGAAGTCGGCCATGCTGGCGTCTCCTAGGCTTGGCGCGCGGCGGGCGCGCCGGCGGCCTGGACCAGGGCGGCGGTGGCGGCGGTCACGTCGTCCTGGCGCATCAGCGATTCGCCGATGAGGAAGGCGCGCGCGCCGGCCGCCGTCATGCGTGCGAGGTCGGCAGGCGTGTAGAGGCCGCTCTCGGCGACCAGCAGACGGTCGCCCGGCAGCCGCGGCGCGAGCTGCTCGGTGGTCGCGAGGTCGACCGCCAGGGTTTTCAGGTTGCGATTGTTGATGCCGATGAGCGGCGAGCGCAGCCGCAGCGCGCGGTCCAGTTCGGCGCCGTCGTGCACCTCGACCAGCACGTCCATGCCGAGCGCAAGGGCAGCCGCCTCCAGCTCCGCGGCCTGGCCGTCCTCGAGAGCCGCCATGATGAGCAACACGCAGTCGGCGCCCAGCGCGCGGGCTTCGACGATCTGGTAGGGATCGAGCATGAAGTCCTTGCGCAGGCAGGGCAGCGGCACCGCTGCGCGCGCCGCCTCCAGATAGGCGTCGGCGCCCTGGAAGTAGGGCGCGTCGGTGAGGATCGAAAGGCAGGCCGCGCCGCCGGCGTGGTAAGCGTGCGCCAGCGTCGGCGGGTCGAAGTCGGCGCGGATGAGCCCCTTGCTGGGCGAGGCCTTCTTGATCTCGCAGATCAGCGCATTGGCGCCGCCCGCGGCCTTGGACTCCAGCGCCGCGCGGAAGCCGCGTGGCGCGGAAGCCGCCGCGGCGCGCCGCTCCAGCTCTGCGAGGCTCTCCGCCGCCTTGCGCGCGGCGACCCAGTCGCGCTTGTCGGCGCAGATCTTGTTCAGCACGTCACTCATGGGGTGGGGCCATGTTGGTGACACGGACGAGGCGGTTCAGCACGTCGAGCGCGCCTCCGCCGTCGATCGCATCGGCCGCCAGCGTCGCGCCCTGTTCCAGCGTCTCCGCCTTGCCGGCGACGATCAGCGCAGCGGCGCTGCCGAGGACGACGATGTCGCGGTAGGCGCTGGGCTTGCCTTCCAGCACGGCGCGCAGGGCGGCCGCGTTATGGTCGCGGTCGCCGCCGACGAGATCCGCCAGCTTCGCCGTCGGCAGCCCGGCATCGGCCGGAGTCACCTCGAAGGTCGCGATCGCGCCGTCCTTCAACTCGGCAACCTGGGTGGGGCCCAGGGTGGAGACCTCGTCCATGCCGCCGGCGCCGTGCACCACCCAGGCGCGCTCGTGGCCGAGATCGCGCAGCACGGCAGCGAGCGGCTCGAGCCACTGCGGGGAAAACACCCCGATGAGCTGGCGCTTCACCTTGGCCGGGTTCGACAGCGGCCCCAGCAGGTTGAAGATGGTGCGGGTGCCGAGCTCGACGCGCGCCGGCCCGACGTGACGCATGGCGCTGTGGTGGCGCTGCGCCATGAGGCAGCAGGTGCCGGCCTCCGCCAGCGCCTTCTCGACGAGCGCGAGGTCCGCCTCGATGTTCACCCCCAGCGCCTCCAGCACGTCGCTGGCGCCGCTCTTGGAGGAGGCGGCGCGGTTGCCGTGCTTGGCGACCGGCACGCCGCAGGCCGCCACCACGAACTGGCTGGCGGTGGAGATGTTATAGCTGCCGGTGCCGTCGCCGCCGGTGCCGCAGATGTCGATGGCGCCGGGCCGGCCCTTGATGGTGGTCATCTTGCTGCGCATCACCGTGGCTGCCCCGGCGATCTCGTCCACCGTCTCGCCGCGCACGCGCAGGGCCATGAGGAAACCGCCCATCTGTGCCGGCGTCGCGTTGCCCGACATCATGACGTCGAAGGCCTGCTCGGCCTCCGCGCGGGTCAGCGTGGCACCGCCGGCGACCTTGCCGATCAGCCCCTTCAGGTCGGGCATGTCGCCGCTCATGCTGCTGTCCCCCGTCTTCAGGCCGTCGCTTCAGGCCGCCGCGGCCGGGTCGGCGAGCTTCAGGAAGTTCAGCAGCAGGGCATGGCCTTCTTGCGAGGCGATGCTCTCGGGGTGGAACTGCACGCCGTAGATCGGCAGGGTCCTGTGCTGCAGGCCCATGATGACCCCATCCTCGGCGGTTGCGGTGACCTCCAGGTGGTCGTGCGGAAAGCTCGCAGGGTCGATGGTCAGCGAATGGTAGCGCGTGGCGGTCAGCGGCGCGGGCAGGCCGGCGAAGACGCCGCGGCCCTGGTGGCTCACCTGGCTCAGCTTGCCGTGCATCGGCTGCGGCGCGCGCACGATCCGCCCGCCGTAGTGCTGGCCGATCGCCTGATGGCCGAGGCAGACGCCGAAGATCGGCACGCGGCCGGCAGCGGCGGCGATCAGCGCCAGGCAGATGCCGGCGCGGTCGGGATCGCAGGGTCCGGGCGAGATGACGATGCCCTGCGGCCGCAGGGCCAGGGCCTCGGCCGCGGTGATTTTGTCGTTGCGGCGCACCTCGACCTGCGCCCCCAACTCCCCCAGGAAGTGGTAGAGGTTATAGGTGAAGCTGTCGTAGTTATCGATTAGCAGAAGCATTTCAGATACTTGCGCCGCGAACTTCGCGCCCTGTTATCGCCCCTCGTGCGTTGTTTATAACAGTTCCTCCGGCGCCACGGAAAGGCGCCAAATCGCTTGCCGTGGGGGCCGGACCTTCCCATCTTTGGAAGGTTATCGGAGGACGCGCCATGAACATCGGCACCGCGGCCCGCCAGTCCGGCGTGCCGGCCAAGACCATCCGCTACTACGAATCCGTCGGCCTCATCGGAGCCGCCGAGCGCACCGCGTCCGGCTACCGCGTCTACGGGCGCGACGATGTCGAGACGCTGCGCTTCGTCCAGCGCGCGCGCAGCCTCGGCTTCTCGGTGGAGGCGGTCGGCAACCTGCTGACGCTGTGGCGCGACCGCTCGCGCAGCAGCGCCGAGGTGAAGGCGCTGGCCGAGCGGCGCGTCGCCGACATCGACCGCAAGATGGCCGAGCTGGCCGAGATGCGGGCGACCCTCCTGTACCTGACGGAGCGCTGCCACGGCGACGCGCGCCCGGAATGCCCGATCCTGCTGGGCCTGGCCGGGAAGGCGGCGGCCTCGGACAGCGATTGAGCACGGCCTCTTTAACCGAGCCATGCTAGGGTCGCCGCCATGAAGCGGGGCGAGTCGCATTCGACCGGGAAGGGCCGCCGGCTGCGCGGCGAGACGCTGTGGAACGGTGCCGCCGTCGCCGGCCTGCTGTGCGTCGGCCTGCTGCTCGGCGGCATCGCCGGCGTCTTCCTCGATCGTCAGGGATTCCTCGGCGACAGGCCGGATGCACCGCAGGCGGTCGAGGCGCTGCCGCCGGCGCAGGCCGACCCGCCGGCGCCG
>DATCXZ010000289.1:0-20505 GCA_036570545.1 Kiloniellaceae bacterium | reverse complement strand
AGCCTCGACGTCGCCGGCCACGGCGGCCTCAGCGTGACGCCGCCGGGCGCCGGGCTGCTGCAGGGCCAGGGCAGCTTCCGCTTCCGCCGCGACACCGTCGGAAAAGCGAGTCAGCGCGCCCGCCGCGCCGCCGCAGCGACCGAACTGGGTGACGCCGACGCGGCGCTGCTCGACGCGCTGAAGAAGCTGCGCCTCGACCTCGCCAAGGCACGCGGCGTGCCGGCCTATGTCGTCTTCGGCGATCGCTCGCTGGTCGACATGGCGCGCCGGCGACCCTCCAGCCACGCCGACTTCGCCCAGGTGTTCGGCGTCGGCGAGGCCAAGCTGCGAGACTTCGCCGAACCGTTTCTGAAGGCGATCGCGGAGTTTCGGACCGGTGAATAGCCCTCTCCCCTCGCGGGAGAGGGCTACGAAGTCTTAGTGAGCGAAGCGAACTTAGACGAAGCTGGGTGAGGGGGACGTTGGTTGGCGCCTCTTCCTGCGGCAGCCCCCTCACCCAGCTTCGTCTAAGCTCGGTCTGACGACCTCGCTAAGGCTGCGCAACCCAGCTCCCACGGAGGGGAGAGGGTAGAAAATCACTCACCGCACGTTGGCGGTGCCGACCACCTCGTCGAGGGCGCGGGCGAGGTTGGCGACGGTGCGGTCGACGTCGCCCAGCTTGTCGAGGCCGAAGAGGCCGACGCGGAAGGTCTGGAAGTCGTCGGGCTCGTCGCACATGAGGGGCACGCCGGCGGCGGTCTGCAGGCCGGCGGCGACGAACTTGGCGCCGGACTTGATGCCGGGATCGTCGGTGTAGCAGACGACCACACCGGGCGCGCCGAAGCCCTCGGCGGCGACGCTGGCGAAGCCGCGCGCGGCAAAAAGGCTGCGCACCTTTTCGCCGAGCTCTTCCTGTGCCGCCTGCACGCGCGCGAAGCCCTCGGCCTCGGTCTCCTTCATAGCGTCGCGGAAGCCGCGCAACGCGTCCGTCGGCATGGTGGCGTGGTAGGCATGGCCGCCGGCCTCGTAGGCCTCCATGATCTCCAGCCATTTCTTCAGGTCGCAGGCGAAGGAGGAGCTGGCGGTCGCCTTCACCCGCTCCTTCGCCGCCTTGCTCAGCATGACGAGGCCGCTGCAGGGCGAGGCGCTCCAGCCCTTCTGCGGCGCCGAGATCAGCACGTCGACGCCGACGGCCTGCATATCGACCCACACGGTGCCCGAGGCGATGCAGTCGAGCACGAAGAGCCCGCCCACGGCATGCACGGCGTCGGCGATCTGCTTCATATAGCCGTCGGGCAGGATCATGCCGGAGGCGGTCTCGACGTGCGGCGCGAAGACGACGGCGGGGCACTCGGCCGCGATGAGCGCGACGGCTTCCTCGACCGGCACCGGCTGGAACGGCGCCTGGCGACCCCTTTCGCCTGACTCGGGCTCCATCGGGCGCGCCTTCAGCACGAAGGACTCGGCGGGGATCTTCCCGGCCTCGAGGATCTGCGTCCAGCGATAGGAGAACCAGCCGTTGCGCAGCACCACCACTTTCGCATCCGTCGCGAGCTGCCGGGCCACCGCCTCCATGGCATAGGTGCCGCCGCCGGGGATCACCGCCACGCTTTCGGCGTTGTAGGCGCGCCGCAGCGTCGCCGAGATATCGCGCATGACCTCCTGGAAGGCCTCGGACATATGGTTGAGGGCGCGGTCGGTGAAAACGACGGAGTATTCGAGGAGCCCTTCCGGGTCCACGTTCGGCAGCAAGGCGGTCATGGTGTCTCCCTTATGAAGAGGGCGCACCTTAGCCCAAAATGCCGCGGGAAAAAGGCCGGAAAAATCGTCGCACCTACCGGTCGCACCTACCGAGAGCACGTCCGCGTCGTCAGGCCACCCCAGGCATCACGGTTCCAGGAGCGAGATCGACGACGGCAGCCAGGCGCAGGCGAGCACATTGCTGGACGAGGCGCGCCAGCTCGCCGAGGCGGGCGACGAGGCCGGCTGCCAGGAGAAGGTGACCGCGGCCGAGGCGCTGCTCGGCCAATAACTTAAAAGCGGTTCAGTTGAGGAGGCCGTGCAGGCGCTCGCAGGTGAAGCTGCCGGCGCCGAGCTCCATGGCCGCCGCGGGCTCGCGCAGGTGCAGGCGGCGCATGCCCTCGGCCTCGAGGGCGAGCACGCGCGGGTGGTGCAGGATGTAGTCGCGGGCGTCCTCGGGCGTTTCGACCGGAATCGCCTCGACGGTGGCACGCAGGGTCTGGCGCGCGCGGTTGCGCTCCAGCATCACCAGGAAGAAGCGCTCGCCGGCGACGCGCGAGAGGGCGGCGCAGATCAGCGCCGCCTCGCCGGGGTCCTCGCCGTCGTTGACCTGGCGGTGGCTCGCCTCGACCAGCTCGCCGGCCAGCCAGGAGACGGCGCCGTCGTGGAACACCTTGGCGCTGAGCGGGCTTGCCAGCGCCAGCCCGTCACTGAGCGCAGCGACATAGTCGTCGAGTTCGGACAGGCTCGCCGGCTCGGGAATGCGATGGCCGCTCCACAGCAGCTCGCGGGTGCCGACGACGGCACAGTAGCCCCACACGCTATCGAAGGAATCGGGACCGAGTGAGGTGTGGCGCGGCATGGGACTCGCTTTCGGGAAAAGGGGTGGGAAGACCCAATCTGCTACCAAGAGGTTAACAAAACATCGCCATCGCGTTCGGTTAGCGCCGCGCGCCTCTGTTCGCGCGCGCCGTGGGTCCGGCGAAACCATAAGCCGGCCCGGGCGATTTGTCATTTCCCCCGCGCGCTGCTTTCATGCGCCGCAAGGTTGCACAGGCGATTCGCACGAATTGGGGGAGGATAGAAGATGGCAAAGCCGGTGGTGTTCGCGACGCGTAAGCTTCCCGCGGCGGTGGAGGCGCGGCTCGCGCGTGACTACGAGGCGATCCTCAATCCCGACGATCGGCTCTACGGCGCCGACGAGCTGGTGGAGATCGCCGCGCGCGCCGATGCCCTGCTGCCCTGCCACACGGAAAAGCTCACCGCCGAGGTGATCGGCCGCCTGCCGGCGCGGGTGAAGGCCATCGCCAACTTCTCGGTCGGCTACGACCACGTGGACGTGGCTGCGGCGAAACAGCGCGGCATCGTCGTCACCAACACGCCCGACGTGCTGAGCGACGCGACGGCGGAGATCGCCATGCTCTGCATGCTGGGCGCGGCGCGGCGGGCGACCGAGGGCGTGGCGCTGGTGCGCGAGGCCGGCTGGCGCGACTGGAGTCCGGCCTTCATGGTCGGCGGCCAGGTGACCGGCAAGCGCTTCGGCATCATCGGCATGGGCCGCGTCGGCCAGGTGGCGGCCAAGCGCGCGCGCGGCTTCGACATGGCGGTGCACTACACCAACCGGCGCCGCCTGGACGCGGCGGCCGAGGCGCCGCTGGGCGCCACCTACCACGCGACCATCGAGGACCTGCTGCCGCAGTGCGACGTGCTGTCGCTGCACTGCCCGGCGACGGCCGAGACCAAGGGCCTGCTGAACGCCGAGCGCCTCGCCCTGCTGCCCAGGGGCGCTATCGTGGTGAACACTGCGCGCGGCGCCCTGGTCGACGACGACGCCCTCATCGCCGCGCTGGAGTCCGGGCAGGTCGCGGCGGCCGGGCTCGACGTCTTCAACGGCGAGCCGACCGACATCCACCCGGCCTACCGCCGGCTGCCCAACGTCTTCGCCCTGCCCCACATCGGCAGCGCCACCGCCGAGACGCGCGACGCCATGGGCTTTCGCGCCCTCGACAACCTCGACGCCTTCTTCGCCGGCCGGGAGCCGCACGACCGGGTGGCGTAGTCGGGTGGCACCAATCGTCGTGGGCGGCCGTTCCGTCGCTCGCTCTGGACCCTCGGCTCGGGGGCCGAGGGGACGAGAAGAGTTGGTGGCGCCGGTAGCCGAGCCTGGCTAAGCGAGCAAAGCTTTCCTTTCCTCTCCCCGCGCGGCCGCGCTACCCTGCTTCCGTTCCCAACGGCGAAAGTGAAACCATGCTCGAGATCTGGTTCTCGATCGGCTACATCCTGCTGCTCGCCATCGTCCTGTTCGCCTTCGTCCTCTGGCGCAAAGACAGCGAGTTCATTGCCATCGCGGCGCTGGTCGTGGGGATCGCCTACCTGGGCTGGTGGGAATACGCGCGGCCGACCTGGACCACCGGCACCGTCAGCGGCACCGAGGTGCGGCGCAGCGAGACCGACGCTCGCGGCATGACGCGCGACGTGCAGTACGTCTACATGCGCACCCGGGCCGATGCCGGCGTCGAGTTGGAGAACGAGGACTCCTGGTGGTGGTTCAAGCGCAACAGCGAGCGCGTGTTCAACGACGCCAAGACGGCCGCCGACCGCAAGACCGAGGTCACCGTCGTGTGGAACCGCTGGCGCTCGCAGCTCTTCTCGTGGCACCCCAACATCATCGACTTCGGCCCGGCCGGCGCCTGGCCGCTGTGGCAGCTCCGCGTGCTGACGTTCTACGCCTTCACCGGCGTGGGGTGGGTTTGCTACTTCTGGGCCTTCACCTGGCTGCACCGGCGGACCGACGACGATGAGGAGCTCGGCGCGGCCTGATGGCGAGCGGGCCGGGCCGCGCGACCGCTGGCGGCACGGCAGTTCCCTTCGCAGAACCCGGTTGCCCTAAGGTCCAATTGCGCCCCGCGCGGCGCTGGTCAATGAATGGCTGGCTGCCCGGCGCCCCTATCGGCGGCCTCGCACCCAGGAGGACTCTCGACATGATGAAGTCGGCTCCCGTCGCCTGCACGGCGTTCGTCGCTTGGTGTTTCTTGGCTTTGTGTCTCTGGTCGGGCACGGCGGCCGCTCAAGATCCGGTCCAGGACGCGCTCAAGGGCTGCGAAAGCGAGCTGCAGACCTACTGCAGCGAGGTGACACCGGGGGACGGCCGCCTGGTATCCTGCGCCGAGGCCTACGAGGACAAGCTGTCGTCGCAGTGCATCGCTGCGATCAATCGCGCGGGCTACTGGCTGACCTACCTGGCCACCACGATCGACTACATCGCGAGGCAATGCGAGGCAGACGCCGCAAAGCACTGCCCCGACGTCGAGCTCGGCGAGCAGCGGGTGCTGAACTGCCTGGCCTCCCACCGCAAGCAGCTCGACGAGTACTGCAGCCTCGCCCTAAGCGACATCGGCAAATAGGCCCGGCGGCCCTGCGCAACGGCTTGAACGTAACATTGCGCCATGGCCCCTCCTCTTTAGCGAGAGACACCAAACGATAGATGGGCTCACGTTTCCTGGCCAGACATGGCCAAATAATCGTCAAGGCGTCTCCCAAGCCGATCCAACAGATTCCTATCGGTGACCAGAATATACTGACAAGAGTACTCCACGCTAGCCCTAGCTGTGGTGCTAAGTTTTTCACCCAGTTGGAAACACTCGACGAGGTGCAACGTCATTTCGCTGCCAACAACATTGGCGCAGTACCAATACATCAAGGGGTGTGGAGAAAAATAGAAATGTCCGGGCAGAAGGCGCTTAGGTCCTAAGGGGAGTCGATCTAGATTGAATCGGCTCGCCTCACCGGTAACGGCATTGGTATAGACAATTGGATACGTGAATACGCCGGGATCCACAGCTGTGTCCCCCGTGATGGAATGAACCAGTCGGCAGACAGCGCCGCATTCAATTGCAGCCAGGAGTCCCGAAACAAAGAAATACTCATCCGGCGGCTTCATGCGTTGGGCCGGATTTAGCTTGAGCGTTTCAGAACGACCCTCACCCAGCTCCATTGGGCCAAATGGAACCTGACCAATCAGATCAGCCAAAGTTCGACCGTCTTGCAGGACCGTCTTGTGTGCGTAGTACGTAATTTGTGACGGTTCGGTTGGCATGACTATCCGGCTGCCATCCTCGTACACAAGAGTGACCTTCTCGACGTTGATCGCAGGAGCCGACTCACCGAGGCCAATCCGCGGCGCAACGTTCTTTGGCGCTCCCTTCTTGCTAATAATTGGGGAACTATCCGGTTGACGTACCAAACCTGACTTGCTACATTCTCTCTACCAGCAAGGGAATGAGTCATGAGCAAGTCCAAGGTCGATCTCACCAATCCGATTTTCCACGACGACGACGCGGCGCGGGAACACTTAGAGGGCCTGTTGTGGCCTAACGGCCCCGTCTGCCCGCACTGTGGCAATGCCGACCCCGACCGCATTACCAAGCTCAAGGGCAAGTCCACCCGTCCGGGCGTGCATAAGTGCAAAGAATGCCGCAAGCCCTTCACCGTGACTGTCGGCACCGTCATGGAGCGCAGCAAGATCAAGCTGCCCAAGTGGGTGCTGGCCGCTCAACTCATGGCCTCCAGCAAGAAGGGCATGAGCGCCCTTCAACTCCAGCGCATGCTCGGCACCAACTATGAAACCGCGTGGTTCCTCTTCCACCGCCTGCGGGAATGCACCATTGACCCAAAGCGCGGTCCCATCGGCGGCGGGAATAAGGTTGTCGAGGCCGATGAAACCTACATCGGCGGCAAGGCGCGCAATGCCCACAAAGGTAAGGACATTCCCAGGAAACAGGCTGTGTTCTCTCTGGTGGAGCGTGAGGGCGAAGTGCGCTCCTTTCACGTCACCAACGTCAACGCCAAGACCCTGCGGCCCATCCTCGTGCAGCACGCCGACCGCAAGTCCTTTCTCATGACGGACGAGAGCGCGGTCTATCCCACGGTTGGCGAAGAGTTCGCCGGGCATGGCACCGTGAACCACAGTGCCGAGGAATACGTGCGCGGCACCTTCTACTACACCAACACGGTGGAGAGCTATTTCGCCATCCTCAAGCGCGGCATCATGGGCTCGTTCCACAACGTGTCAGAGGCCCATCTGTACCGTTACCTTGCCGAGTTCGATTTCCGCTACAACACCCGCAAGGAAAGCGATGCAGAGCGCGCCGAGGCCCTCCTGAAGGGCGCCAAGGGCAAGCGCCTCATGTATCAACAACCTCGTGAAGCCGCGAACGCCTAAGCAGCACGCAAGAGCTTTTATTCGTTGGAGAAATTCGGACTCCAAGAAATAGGCGACTCCGGATAAACTTCCAGTAGGCGCTGGTGGAACACCCGGCATGGCCGGATTCCGAAAGCAGCCAGCGCTAGGGATGCTAGTCACGTCCCGGGTTGCTGCGACTAAGCGGCTCAAGGGTGTAGTCCTACGGCCCCGCTCCCACCCGAAAGGGCGAAGCCGGTTCTCCGAGGCTCCTACATCCGAACTCGAAGCCCTGTACTAGTCAGGGCGGAGATAGCGCCAGCCAGGGCGCGATACAAATGCATGGGTTTAACGACCCGTCGGCGGGTCTGACCTAAGGGCACTCCCCCATGGTTAGGCTTACTTTTCAGGTCGAGGTAACGCTGCGGCAACTGCTCTTCCTAGGGACGTTGATCGCAAGTTACTTCTTCTCCTGAGGGGAACGCGAGGTGGGCTTGCCTGCCTCGCGCTTCTTCTGCTCCCGCTCCCGCTTGGGGCGGGGCTGCGGGGGTGTTTTCAGCAGGCGCTTTAGCAGCTCGTCGCGCTGCTGCTCTTCTTCCTTGGGGGTACTCATGGCTTCTCGCAATCGCGGCAAAATAAAAATCAAACTACGCGATCTTGCCCGACTCAAACCTACTGAAGAAGAAGAAGAGGCGCAACGGCAGCAACTCATAGGCGCCAACATACCTACCGTTGTCGCCATCTTGGGCGCCTCTTTGATCGAAAACATGCTGGATGAGCTACTAACCTCGCATTTCTCCAGGCGGGATGAGGTGACATGGGGTCTGCTAACAGGGGACGGTGGCCCGTTGGGCTCATTCAGCAACAAAATTTTAGCCGCCTATGCCTTTGGCATCATTACCGATGTTATCAAGAGTAACATTGACACAGTGCGGCATATCCGGAATGCCTTTGCACACACCATGGCCCCACTGACTTTTTCCCACGCGGCGATTGTTACATCGTTGGAAAAATCACCTCTCCCCAACGGCAAGAGAACGCAACTCTACAAGAGGCTCTCATCGGTTAGAGAGATCGCACCCGAAAGTCCACAGGACGCGTTCATAATCTTGTGCCTTCAGATCCAGCTTGAACTCGGGAAAAAGCTTGCCGGTCGCGAAAGAGCCAAGAACAAAAGGCTCTCGAAAAGATATGGGACGCGCCTCTCTGGCGGCCTGTTCAATTTCCTTTCAGGAGATCAACAAGCAGAGATAGCGTCTGAACCGGCGAGTCAAAACGCGCTTCGTGCCCTTCTATTTCCCGAAGGGCCGAGGAAATAACCGCATCGCTAAACCGCCACTCCCCGCCGCAACAAGGGCACACCATGGTGCCGATGCCGTATTCTTCGGAAAGCCTCGCGTTCGCAACAGAAGCAGACACTAGATAGGATTCCTTGGTACGTCAACCGGATAGTTCCCAATAATTGTGTAAGTCATTTCAGATGGCAGTCGGATCTTGGACTCATCGAACGTCACAGTGAACAAGTCCACTCCGTGGCGCTCCGCAACCAATACGGCACCGGACTGAAACCCTGCAGCAGAGACAACGACTGTCTTGCTTGCGTTCTGATCCCGCGCCTTGGTTACAAAAGATTCAATATGCT
This sequence comes from Kiloniellaceae bacterium, assembly GCA_036570545.1. Taxonomy (GTDB): domain Bacteria; phylum Pseudomonadota; class Alphaproteobacteria; order Kiloniellales; family Kiloniellaceae; genus Pelagibius. The sequence goes on along the minus strand of DATCXZ010000289.1, from coordinate 11,965 downwards.
CTGCCGTGACCTTTCGACTTCGGTTCTTGACCTCTATGAGAACAAGGTAGCGAAGGGTGCCGACCTGGAAACGAACCACGACATCAAACTGGCGACCATTTATCTTCTCATTCCAGATAACCTCGGCACCTTCCGTAGTGACGACGTGGATACCGGCTACAATTCGTTCCAAGTACTCATCGTCTGATATCATCGGCGCCGCTTCTCCTCATCCTACATCGGCCAGGGCGCCTCTACTTGATCTACCCCTTTTCAGGCAATGGCATGCCCTGCTATCAGCAAAATTTCGTCGAGCCAACTCTTCCACAAAAAGTCCTTTGTCGCAGGATCGACCCAGAACATGAGATCGGACGGATGCGCAGCCCTCGTCTCACTGTATCGGACCTTTGCAGCGTTCACGTCTCGCAGCAGATCTTTGGTCAGATGCGCGCTGGCATTCCGACACAACTGAAGGTCTTTGATTGCGAACCCGCCGCCAAACGCCGTGAGCAGTTGAGCTTGGTTTGTGCTCTCGATTCCGGTCACAATCAGGTTCGCTTTGGTAAGATCTCCCCAGGTCGGCTCCAGATGACTGCCGTGAAGTGCACGAATCTTAGAGACCGATTTTCCCTGCGCCAGAAGCTTCGCGACGTACGCAATTTCCATCTCGGAACGGCCGGCGTAAGGTGAGGTGATGTTCTGTCCTGACCCGCTGATGGTGCCCCTTGCCGATCCAATGACAGTCGATCGGCAAAAGGCGCACCACGATTGCCAAAGACCCGAGATCAGCCCCTCTTGCAGTGCGAACCGGTCTATCCGGCGGGTTTTCGAAGGAACGAATAAGTGCCGCTCAAAGGCCGAGTCGAGTACACGAAGCCTTGAGCGAAGCTTGCAATACGTGGCATCAAGCGAGGTTGCCATCGACTTCGGCCGGCACCTCAGCACCTAAGGCTCTTAATATTGCAGCCACTCGCGCTGTTCTGCGCGGGGCTCTGTTCGTGCCTCCAAGACAGCCCCATACATACGGTGCATAGGGACCATCTCGCTCTTTTGCCTCATGAGCCTGAGCTAGAGCGAGGAGGCGTTCGGCGACATCTCGCCCGTTAGCGGCGAATCTGTGAAGAGGCAGGACTCCCCAATCCTGGGTCACCTCTTCGATCCCATACCTACAATGAATGAGTGCGGTCAGAAGTGAATGGAGCGCATATGGTTTCATCATGTACGATCGCCGAAGCACCTCTAGGTCCTCGGCAATAAATCCGAAAGCTGCCTGGATTTGCTCTTGATAATGACCCGCGTCAGGGAACACTTCGTCATATCTTTTGTAGAGGCTTCGGAGATCGGAGGCACTAGTACTGACAACGCCGCGTTCCATGGCCAAAACACAGTCTGTAAGTAGTTCGGCATCCGACATTCGGACAATCTGTCTATTGGTGAATACACCAAACTCAACAAAAAACTCGTTTAGCTCGTCCGCCAAGTGATTGATGAACCACTTGAATGCGCCTTGAAAAGAAGAATGGCGTTTCTCCGGTTCATTCAACGGAAGCGTGTAAGCATTCATTCTGCGGAACATCTGAAGGATTTCAGCGCGAGTTGCGTTTCTGATTACATCCACAGACACAGTATAGGAAACGAATTGATTCTGGATTTCCTCGTCTAGGTCGCTGAATCTCTTGCCTGCATATTTCGATTCACCTTGCAGCGACAAGCCGTCCTCATGGAATCTGACAATTGTCTTTATCCGCTGTTGACCATCAACGATCTCCTTGCGAATTCCACGAGTTGATCGATCCATGAACTCATACATGTAAATCTTCGGAAATGGATAACCTTCCAGTATGGTGTCGATAAAATAACTGCTTGGCCCGTCGGGCCAAATACCCGACCCTCGTTGATAGTCAGGGTTTACAATCAATTCTTTTCGGTCCAGCATCCCGATTATTTCGAGAATGCTGTAATTGTTCGTGTTGATGTTCATTTTTGATCCCAGGCAAAGGCCTTCTCTAGCTGATCAGTGCGCCGGTGGTCATCGGAGCCTTCTACCGGAAGTTATCAATGCTGTATAGATCGCGTTACCTCAGGGGGCATTCCCGGCGGCACCCACAGATCCTGTCTCCCCCTACCCCCTTAACCTCTCCCCCTTCGGGTCGTACATCGGCCGCAAACTAGCCGTCGCGCTGAAGCGCTCCCCCGCCACCTCGATCTCGTAGCGCGAGCCCAGTACGTCCTCCGCCGCCTCCCCCGCCTCGCAGCTCACGTAGCCCAGGCCCACCGCAGCGCCGAGGTGGTGGCCGTAGGCGCCGGAGGTGATGTGGCCGGCGATGTGGCCGTCGCGCCAGATCGGCTCGTTGTGATGGAGCAGCGGCTGCGGGTCGTTCAGCTTGAACTGGACGAGGCGGCGCGTCAGGCCTTCGTCGCGCTTCTTGAGCACCGCGTCGCGGCCGATGAAGGGGCCGCAGCGGGAGTCCGGCTTGCCGGTCTTCACCGCGAAGCCGAGGCCGGCCTCCAGCACGTGGTCCTCGTCGCCGATGTCGTGGCCGAAGTGGCGGTAGGCCTTCTCGCTGCGCAGGGAGTCGAGGGCGTGCAGGCCGCAGAGCTTGAGGTCTAGGGGCTCCCCCGCTTCCATCAAACGGTCGAAGACGTGGCGCGCCATGTCGGCGGGGACGTAGAGCTCCCAGCCCAGCTCGCCGACGTAGGAGAGGCGGTGGGCGCGTGCCAGCGCGGCGCCGACCTCGATCTCGCGCGCGGTGGAGAAGGGAAAGGCGGCGTCGGTCAGGTCGTCCGGGCTGGCCTGCGCCAGCAGGTCGCGCGAGTGCGGGCCCATCACGGCCAGCACCGCCTCGCCCGCCGTCACGTCGGTGACCACGCAGTGCGCGTCGTCGGGGATGTGGCGGCGCAGCCAGGCGAGGTCGCGGCGCGCCACCGCCGCGCCGGTCACCACCAGGAAGGCGGTCTCGGAGAGGCGCGTGACGGTGAGGTCGGCCTCGATGCCGCCGCGGTCGTTCAGCCACTGGGTGTAGACGATGCGGCCCGGCGCCACGGCAACGTCGTTGGCCGAGATGCGCTGCAACACCGCCTCGGCATCGCGGCCCTCGACGCGGAACTTGGCGAAGGAGGTGAGGTCGAAGAGGCCGACGCCCTCGCGCACCGCCTTGTGCTCGGCGGCGGCGTGGTCGAACCAGTTCTGCCGGCCCCAGGAATAGCGATATTCCGGCTGCTCGCCACGCGCGCTTGCGTCTTGTGGCAGGAACCAGCTGGCGCGCTCCCAGCCCGCCGCCTCGCCGAAGCAGGCGCCGCGCGCGGCCAGGCGCTCGTGCAGCGGCGAGTGGCGGACGCCCCGCGCGGTCGCGAACTGCCGGTGCGGGAAGTGGTCGGCGTAGAGCAGGCCGAGCGATTCGGTGGCGCGCTCGGCGAGGTAGCGGCGCGTGTTCTGGAACGGCTGCAGGCGGCGGATGTCGACGTCCCAGAGGTCGAAAGGCGGCGCGCCGCCGTCCATCCACTCGGCCAGCGCCTTGCCGGCGCCGCCGGCCGACTGGATGCCGATGGAGTTGAAGCCGGCGGCGACGTAGAAGTTCGCGAGTTCCGGCGCCTCGCCGAGGAGGTAGCGGTCGTCGGGGGTGAAGCTCTCCGGCCCGTTGAAGAAGGTGTGGATGCCGGCGCTCTCCAGGATCGGCACCCGCTTCACCATGGCCTCCAGCACCGGGGCGAAGTGGTCGACGTCCTCCGGGAGCTGGTCGAAGCAGAAGTCCTCCGGGATGCCGTCGAGGCCCCAGGGCTTGGCCACCGGCTCGAAGGCGCCGAGCAGGATCTTGCCGGCGTCCTCCTTCACATAGGCGCACTCGTCGGCGACGCGCAGCACGGGGAGATCGCGCGGCAGCTCGGGGATCTGCTCGGTCACCACGTAGAAGTGCTCGCAGGCCTGCAGCGGCACGGCGACGCCGGCCATGAGCCCGACCTGCCGGCCCCACAGGCCGGCGCAGTTCACCACCGTGTCCGCCGCAATGCTGCCGTGCTCGGTCTCGACGCCGGTGACGCGACCATTGGCCTGGGCGATGCCGGTGACCTTGCAGTGCTCGACGATGGCGACGCCGTTCTGCCGCGCCGCCTTGGCCAGGGCGTGGGTGATGTTGGCGGGATCGGCCTGGCCGTCCTTGGGCAGGAAGACGCCGCCGGTGACGCTGTCGAGGTTCAGCAGCGGGTACATGCCGGCGATGTCCTGCGGGCTCAGCACCTCGACCGCGAGGCCGAAGGTCTTGGCCATGGAGGCGCCGCGCTTCAGCTCCTCCAGCCGCTCGCCGGTCAGGGCGACCGAGATCGAGCCGTTCTGCTTGAAGCCGGTGGCGACGCCGGTCTCGGCCTCGAGCCCGGCGTAGAGTTCGGCCGAGTACTTGGCGAGCCGCGTCATGTTGGCGGTGGCGCGGAGCTGGCCGATGAGGCCGGCGGCGTGCCAGGTGGTGCCGCAGGTGAGCTGCTTCCTCTCCAGCAGCACGACGTCGCGCCAGCCGAGCTTCGCCAAGTGGTAGGCGACGGAGCAGCCGATGACGCCGCCGCCGATGATGACGGCGCGGGCATGCGAAGGAAGCGCGGGCATGAGGGAACCTCTGGCTGAAAAAGAAACGACGCGCAGCAGACTAGAGGCGACAGCGATGGCGAGGCCAGAGGGATTTTGCCCTTCTCCCCATGCTTTCCCTCTCCCCTCCGTGGGAGAGGGTTGCGAAGCGTTGGCGAACGCCTGCGTGAGCCTACGCGAAGCTGGGTGAGGGGGAAGCGGTCGTGGTCCTTCACAGCTACCGGCCTGTGGTCCGCGATGGCCCCCTCACCCAGCTTCGTCTAAGCTCGCTGTCGCTCGCTAAGACTACGCAACCCTCTCCCGCGGTGGGGAGAGGGAAAAATATGATGGGGAGAAGCGGCACCTGAACCTCAGCGAAGGAGACCGCCGATGAACGAAAAGCGCCACTACGCCACCGTTGCCCCGGCCGGAGAGCCCTACATCGCCCGGGTCGGCGACGCCACCATCGCCCGCTCGGAGCGCGCGATGCTGCTCGAGGAGGTGAAGGACGGCACCCACTACCCGGTGGTGGTCTACTTTCCGCGCGCGGACGTAGCGGCCGGGGCCCTGCTGCCGAGCGACCGTCACAGCCGCTGCCCGATCAAGGGCGAGGCTGGCTACTTCAGCGTCAAGGCCGGCAGCGAGACACTGGAGAACGCCGCCTGGCACTACCCCGACCCGCTGCCCGACGCCGCCCCGGTGAAGGACCACGTCGCCTTCTATCCCGACAAGGTGACCGTGGAGAAAGTGTGAGGGCGGCGCGCACCTGCCGTCCCGTCCGTCACCCTCGGCCTTGAGCCGAGGGTCCAGAGGCAGGCGACGGAACGGTTGCCCTGGATGCTCGGGTCAAGCCCGAGCATGACGATCTTGTTTGGGGCACGCGCGGTGCGTCGACTTCAGATCAGCCGCTTGCGGAGCTGGGAGGAGAGGATGTCGATGACCGAGACGACAATCACCACCACGACGATGACGGCGGCGGCGCGGTCGTACTGGAAGGAGCGGAAGCTTTCGTAAAAGGTGAAGCCGATGCCGCCGGCGCCGACGATGCCGAGCACCGTGGCCGAGCGCACCAGGGTCTCGAAGCGATAGAGCGAGAAGCTGCTCCACAGCGGCAGCACCTGCGGGATGACGCCGTAGATCACCTGCTGCAGGCGGCTGGCGCCGGTGGCGCGGATGCCCTCGACCGGGCGCGGGTCGATGGCCTCGACCGCCTCGGAGAACAGCTTGGAGATGACACCCAGGTTGTGGATGAACAGCGCCATGACGCCGGCGAAGGGGCCGAGGCCGACGGCGGCGACGAAGAGGATGGCGAACACCAGCTCGTTGATGGCGCGGCAGGCGTCCATCAGGCGGCGCATCGGCTGCACCACCCAGGCCGGCGCGATGTTGTTGGACGACAGCAGGCCGCAGGGCACGCCGACGACGATGGAGAGCGCCGAGCCCCAGAGCGCGATCTGCACGGTCTCGATCATCTTCTCGACGTAGTGACCGAGATCGGTGAAATCGGGCTTCAGGAAGTCGGAGATGAACACCGCCATGTTGCCGGCGTCGGTGATGAGGAAGGTCCAGTTGTTGACCTCGACCGGGTAGTAGGAGACGCCGAGCAGCACGGCAAGGATCAGCGCCACGCCGCCCTTGGCGAGGAAACCGCCCCAGCGCGGCTGCAACGCCGCGCGGACCTCGGGCGAGAGATCCTTGAGAGCGGTTCCGGGCGAGGCGGCATTGGCGGCGGCAAGGCTCATCGGTGGTTCCTGAAAAGAAGGAATGGGCGGGCGCCACGGCGCCCGCCCGCAGGGATGAACTCAGTAGCCGGCCTGGCCGACCATGCCGGACCGGGCCTTCAACTCGGCGAGCTCCTGCTCGGCCGCCTTGATGCCTTCGGCATCGTTCTCGGTCTGCGCGTCCACCAGGGCCTTGAAGGCCTCGATCTGCCGCACGTCGAGAAGCTGCGCGTTCGAGGAGGCGAGGAAGGGGCCCCAGCCGTCGGACATCTCGGCCAGGATCTTGCGCTCGCGCTGCACCTTCTCCGGATCGCCGAAGCGGCCGTACTGCATGAAGAAGTAGTAGATCTTCTGCTTGGCATCCTCCGGCAGCGCCTTGCGCCACACCATCGGGTCGGAGGGGATCAGCGGCGAGCGCCAGATCTCCTTGATGCTGGCGGCGGCCTCCGGGTTGGCCTCGGCGAGGCGCGCGTAGATCGACTCGGTGTTGTTGGTGGCGACGTCGATCTTGCCGCTGGCAACGGCCATCGCGTTGCCCTCGTGGTTCGAGTTCACGACGCGGGAAAAGCAGTCCTCCGGCGTCTTGCCGTTGAGGCCCCAGACGTAGTAGCCGGGGATCACGAAGCCCGAGGTGGAGTTCGGGTCGCCGTTGCTGAAGGTCAGCGACTTGTCGCACTTCAGCACGTCTTCGAGCGAGTTGATCTTGCTGTCCTTGTGGGCGATCAGCAGCGAGTAGTAGCCCCTGCTGCCGTCGTCCTTGATGGTCTGCGCGAAGACCTCGCCGCCGGCACGGTCGACCGCCTCGATGGCCGACTTGTTGCCGAACCAGGCGACGTCGACCTTGCCGAAGCGCATGCCCTCGATGACGCCGGCGTAGTCGGAGGCGAAGAACGGCTTCACCGTCACGCCCAGCGTCTTCTCCATGTCCTCGAGGAACGGGCCGAAGGAGGCCTCCAGCGCCGAGGACGATTCGGTCGAGATGATGCCGAAGTTGAGCTGCTCGGGCATCTCGGCCTGGGCGGCGGTCGCCCCCAGGGTGGCGGCCAGCGCGAGGCCGGCGGCGGTTGCGGTCATGGTTTTCAGCATCTTGGACTCCCCTATTGCTGATGCGGATGCGTGTGGTTGTGTCAGGCGGTGGCGAGCACGCGCGCGGCCCTGGCGGGGCGCGGCGCGGCGGCTGCCGGCTTGGACGCGGGCCGCGCCTTCACGAGATCGAGGCTGCCGGCCTCGATGCCGTAGAGATCGGCGATGTCGTCCGGCGTGATGTCGGTGGTCGGCCCGTTGTGGATGACGCGGCCTTCCTTCAGCGCGATGATGCGGTCGCAGTGCTCGAAGGCATGGTCGATCTGGTGCAGCGAGACGATCACCGTGGTGCGGTCCTGGCGGTTGATCTCGCGCAGCATCGACATGACGAGGCGGGCGGAGGCCGGGTCGAGCGAGGCGATCGGCTCGTCGGCAAGGATGAGGCGGGCCTGCTGGGTCAGCACCCGCGCGATGGCGCCGCGCTGCTGCTGCCCGCCGGAGAGAGTCGAGGCACGCTGATGCGTCTGATCGATCAGCCCGACGCGCTCCAGCGCCCGCAGCGCCGCCACGCGATCGGCATGCGGAAAGAGCCCCAGGGTGCCGCGCCAGCGGGCGACGCGGCCGAGGCGGCCGGCCAGCACGTTGGTCAGCAGCGAGAGGCGGTTCACCAAGTTGAACTGCTGGAAAATGACGCCGACGTCGCCGCGCCTGGCCTCGGCCTGCGCGCTGAAGCGGCCGTCGGCCTGGGTCTCTTGGCCGAACAGCGCGATGCGGCCGGCGGCACCGCGGTCCATGCGCTCGAGCCCGCAGACGAGGCGGATGAGGGTCGACTTGCCGGAGCCCGAGGCGCCGATGAGGCCGACCATCTCGCCCTCGCCGACCTCGAGCTCGATGTCGTGCAGCACGGTCTTCCGGCCGAAGGTCTTGCTGACGCGCGAAAGCGTGATGACGGACATGCGGCTGGCCCCCTTGAAGCCGGACTCGGCGGTTGCTTGGCGGAAAGCTCTACAGGCGCCGGGTGACTCTATGATGACAGTCACGGGACGCTTTCTTTGCGGCCCGGGACGCCGGCAAATCGCTGGCGGCCTCCGCCAGATCGACTGTAGAAGGGAGAAAAGGGGAAACAGAAATTATGCCAGGCTCTTCGACCCGGCGCATCCTGACGTCGGACATCCAGGCGACGCCGTGGAAGAACGGCGGCGGCGTCACCAGGGAGATCGCCAGCGGCGGCGGCACAGGTTCACGCCCCGGTCCAAGTTGGGGCTGGCGAGTCTCCCTCGCCGAGGTCGCCCAGGACGGCCCCTTCTCGACCTTTCCCGAGACCGACCGCGTGATCGCCGTGATCGACGGCGCCGGCATGGACCTGGTCGCCGCGGACGGTGCGGTCATCGCGCTGGAGCCCTTTCAGGCAGTCCCGTTTTCCGGCGAGGACCGGCTATCCGGTCGCCTGCGGTGCGGTCCCGTGCGCGATCTCAACGTCATGGTCCTGCGCCGGCACTTCGCGGCGGAGATGGAGATCTGGCGCGGCCCGCGCGGCGCCACTTTGGACACCGGCGCTGGAGGCTGCCTGCTTGTCCACAGCCTTGCCGGCCGCTGCGCGGCTCGGGTGGACGGCGGTGAGCCGCACGACTTGGTGCCGGGCGAGACTCTCGTCCACGAGGGCCAGGGCGGCTTGGAGGTTTCGATTGCCGAGGACAGCCGCGCGGCGGTCATTCAGATCAGGCGGCGCCAGGCGAGATAGGTCCTCCTACTCCGCCGCGGCGCGCCGGCCCGGTGCCGTCGCGCATTCGCTGCTTGCGCCGTTGCGCTCGCGCAGCTTGTGGCCGACCTCGGCGATGGCGTTGATGGCGGGGACGAGCTGCTGGCCGAGGTCGGTTAGCGAGTATTCCACCGAGGGCGGCGAGGTCGGCTTCACCTCGCGGATGACGACGCCCTTGGCCTCCAGGGCGCGCAGCCGCGCCGTCAACACCTTGGCGGAGACCTTGGGGATGTCGTGGCGCAGCTCGCTGAAGCGGCGCGGACCGCCGCTGAGGTTCCAGATGACGTTCGGTGTCCAGGCGCCGCCGAGCACCGCCATGCAGGTGCTGAGCGGGCAGGCGTAAGGCGGCTCGGGGCTGCGGTTCTTGCGGATCTTCAGCGCCATGGTGCTGTCTCGCGTTAGCGGGTTAACCGGGTAGGTTACCAGTCGTTACCATTGGTTACTGCCCAGATACCAGATAATGCGGTAACGATCAATCCGGTAGTATACAAAAGTTACCGTTTCTCCTAGTTCTTGGGCCCGGCCCTGCCTGTGGCGGGGCGTCCGCAGAGACAACAGGAGACGCTTGATGAAGCTCTACTACATGCCCGGCGCTTGCTCGCTCGCCTCCCACATCACGCTGCGCGAGACCGGCGCCGCCTTCGATCTCGATAAGGTCGACGGCAAGCAGAAGCGCACCGAGCGCGGCGCCGACTTCACGGCGATCAATCCCAAGGGCTACGTGCCGGTGCTGGCGCTCGACGACGGCGAGGTGCTGACCGAAGGCGCCGCCATCCTGCAGTACATTGCCGACCAGCACCCCAAGGCCGGCCTCGCGCCCGCCGCCGGCACCCTCGCGCGGGCGCGGCTACAGGAGCAGCTCAACTTCGTCGCCTCGGAGCTGCACAAGGCCTACAGCCCGCTGTTCAACCCCGCCTTGCCGGAGCCCGAGAAGGCGGCCGCCCGGGAGCGCGTCGGACAGAAGCTCGACGTGATGGAGACGCTGCTGTCGGATGGCCGCAGCTACCTTGTCGGCGACAGCTTCAGCGTGGCCGACGCCTACTTCTTCGTGGTGGCCAACTGGTCAGGCCATACCGGCATCGACCTCGAGCGCTGGCCGCACGTCGCCGCCTACCAGCAGCGCATCGCCGCCCGCGAGACGGTGCAGGCGGCGCTGAAGGCGGAGGGACTCGCCGCCTGAGGCGGAGCGGAGGCGGCTCCCGGGAACGCCCCTCACCCAGCTTGGTGAGCGTAGCGATCCGATCTACTTCAAAAAGGTAGAGCAGATTCACAGGGTCGGTGGATCGCCTCTGGCGATTCCATCCGACCCTGATCTGCTCTAGACGGAGCTGGGTGAGGAGGAGAGCAGCGCCGCGGCCATCCATTGGTGAAAACAGTGGGTGGGGGTGTCCATCGCCGGCGAGAAGACGCCGCCGGTGAAGGCGGGCGAGGCGCGGCCGGCCTGCATGCCTTCGACGACGCCCCGGTCTTCCTCGAAAACGGTGCGCCACTGGCGCGCGTTGGTCGCCCGCAGGTCGGCGTAGCCGTCGCCGCGCACCGCTTCGTCGAAGTAGTAGATCTCGAAGTGCTCGCGCGTGCGGTCGACGCCGAGCGGCTCCAGCATCACGCTGTAGAAGTGGTCGCTGTGCACGCCGAACAGCACGTTGGGGAAGAGCGCGAGGTATTCCGCCGCGCCATCCCACCGCGCCGGCAGGCCGGGATGTGCGGGGAACTGGCGGCCATCGGCGCTGAGCGAAGGGCGGTAGGCAGTGCTGCCCTGCCCCGCCAAACGGCCTTCGATCGCGATGTTGTAGTGGTCCTCCAGGCGCGAGTAGCTGTTCAGCGCCGGATGGATCCACGGCAGGTGATAGGCCTCGCAGTAGTTCTCCACCGCCAGCTTCCAGTTGCAGCCGACCTCGATGGAGAAGGAGGAGTCGGCGCCGCCGTGACGCAGCCGCGTGAAGTCGAAGTCGGCCCAGCGCTGGGCGATGGGCGCGATGAAGTCCGCGAAAGCCGGCGCCTGGCCGGAGAGGTCGACGAAGACGGCGTCTGCCCAGACGGCGGAACGCACCGGCTTCAGGCCGTGCCCGGCCTTGTCGAAGCCCTCGCAGGTGCTGGTGCCAGGCCCGCCGATGAAGGGCGTCGCCTTCAGGCTGCCGTCGAGGGCATAGCTCCAGGAGTGGTAGGGGCAGCGGATGAGGCCCCGGGCGCGGCAAGGCTCCGTCACCAGCCGCAGACCGCGATGGCTGCAGACGTTGTGGAAGACGCGCAGCGCGCCGTCATGGTCACGCAGCAGGAGCAGCGGCAGGCCCTGGAGCTGCACCGGCCGGAGATCGCCCGGCTGCGGCACCCAGGCGCCGGCGCCGATGCAGGTCCAGGTCCTGGCCAGCACCTCGTCGCGCTCGACGGCGGCGAAGCGCTCGGAGGTATAGGTCTCGTTGGGCAGGCCGCCGGCCTCGGCAATCGGCCGCAGCACCTGCTGCAGCGCGCCGCGCTTGGCCTCGATCTCTCTCGGTAACCAGGTGCTCACCGTCGCCCTCCTTTGAGGCCCAGACGGCAAGACTGTCGCGCGTCGCGGCACGGCCCGCGACTGCGGCAGCGACAAGGCTGTTGCAGGAGCGACAGCCCAACCGGCAAAGACGGCCCAAGCGGCGCCATGGATGCGCGGGTCAAGCCCGCGCATGACAGGTGGGGAACTACATCACCGCCCTGAGGTAGCGGATCGGGCGGCCGGCGGAGGCGGCGTTGGCCGCGGCGACGATGGCGGCGGTGTCGATGCGGTGGTGGGCGTAGAGGTCCTGCACCGTGCCAGTCTGGCCGAAGTGCTCGACGCCGAGCGCCTGCACGCGGTGGCCGCGCACGCCGCCGAGCCAGGACAGCGTCGTCGGGTGGCCGTCCAGCACGGTGACGAGGCCGGCGTCGCGGTCGAGCGGGGCCAGCAGGTTCTCGATG
>DATCXZ010000288.1:0-1909 GCA_036570545.1 Kiloniellaceae bacterium | reverse complement strand
TAGAGCGCGATCGAGAGCGCATGGCGCACGGTGGGGTCGTCCCGGCCCAGGGTCAGCACCGCCGCGGCATCGCCGAGCACCGCCTCCGGCTCGCCCAGCATGACGAGCTCGGCGGTTTCGGCTTTGGAGAGACGCAGGCGCCGGGCGACGCGGCGCGCCTGCTCGGCGCCCGGCTCCAGCAGCGCACCGAGACGCAGCACCGGATCGGCGGCCTCCGGCAGGTCGAGCTGCAGCAGGCTCGCCAGCACGGCGGTGCCGGCGATCTCCGGGAGAATGGACTCGAGCAGGCCGTCGCCGATCATGATCTCGAGCACCGGCAGCGGGGCCGGCGCCTCCAGCAGGCGCAGCAGCTCGGCCCGGATGCGCTCGCCGGAGAGCTGTGCCAGCCGTGGCGCCAGCGCGCGGGCGACGGCAAGGGTGTCGGGGTCGGGCGACACCCGGCCGTAGTGCGCCTGGAAGCGGAAGAAGCGTAGCAGGCGCAGGTAGTCCTCCTCGATGCGCGCGCGCGCATCGCCGACAAAGCGCACGCGGCCGGCGGCGAGGTCGGCGCGTCCCCCGAAGAAGTCGTAGAGGCGGCCGTCGGGGCTGCACGACAGGGCGTTGAAGGTGAGGTCGCGGCGCGCCGCATCGGCCTGCCAGTCGTCGGTGAAGGCGACGACGGCGCGCCGCCCGTCGGTCTCCACGTCGCGGCGCAGCGTGGTGATCTCGAACGGCCGCCGGCCGGAGATGGCGGTGACGGTGCCGTGATCGAGACCGGTCGGCACCGCCTTCAGGCCCGCCGCCTCGAGCAGCGCGATCACCTGCTCGGGACGGTCCGGCGTCGCGATGTCGACGTCCTTCACCGCGCGCCCGGCCAGGGCATCGCGCACGCAGCCGCCGACGAAGCGCACTTCGGCGCCCGCTGCCGTCAGGGCCGCGATCACCGCCCGGGTCTCCGGCGCGGTCATCCAGGGCTGCGGCTCGATCCGCTGCGTCGCGCTGCCGGCGGTCATGAAGCCCCCACGTCGCTCAGTCCGCCGGGTGGCTCGGCACCACGACGCCGTCGACCACGCTCGGCGGCACCAGCCTTGTGCCCGCCGGATGGCCGGTGGTGAGGTAGATATAGAGAAAGCCGGCGAGGGCGCAGACAAGGCCCGCTCCGAGCAGCCAGGGCCAGGGCGCCGCGCGCCAGTCGATCGCGGGCGGACCGCCAGCCGGTTGCCGGCGGATCAGCCACAGCCACGCAAAGTAGACGAGAAAGGGCGCCGCCAGCGGCAGCAGAACGGTGAGCAGGACACGCAGCATCTGCTTTACTTTTCCATGCCTAGGGTTCCAGCAGGTCCGCTTCGCGCAGCACTTCGCAGAGATTGGAGAGGATGCCGGCGGTGGCGCCCCAGATGTAATAGTCGCCGTAGGGATAGGCGTAGAAGAAGCGCTCGGCGCCGCGAAACATCCGGCTGTGCAGCAGGCGGCTGGCCGGCGCCAGGAAGTGGGCGAGCGGCACCTCGAAGATCTCATCGACCTCGCTGGCCTCGGCGCGCAGCTCGAAGGGCGGCCGCAGCAGACCGACCACCGGAACTACAATGAAGCCGGTGCGCACGATGTAGGTGTCGAGCCGTCCGATCAGCGTCACGTGGCGGTGAGCGAGGCCGATCTCCTCCTCCGCCTCGCGCAGAGCGCAGGACTCGGCGTCGGAGTCGCAGGGGTCGATGCCGCCGCCGGGAAAGCTGATCTGCCCGGCGTGGTCCGGCAGGTGCGGACTGCGCCGGGTGAGCAGCACGGTGAGGCCGGCCGGGCGGTCGATGATCGGCACCAGCACCGCCGCATCGCGCAGCGGCCGGTCCGGATCGTAGAGATCGGGGTCGAGGTCCGGGTTGAGATCGTGGTCGCCGCGCGGCCGCGCCGGCGCGCTTCGGGCGCCCGGCGCCGG
>DATCXZ010000287.1:0-6738 GCA_036570545.1 Kiloniellaceae bacterium | reverse complement strand
ACCTCGGCGCGCCACCTGACCTGGAGCTACGCGGCCTTCGTCAGCACCGCGCGGCTGCGCGCCCAGGCTGCAGGCGCTAAGCCACCGGCGCCGTCAGGCGCGGACTCTCGAAGCCGAGCCGGCCCAGACCGGCAACGACCTCCTCGCAGCTCATGAACAGGTCCCACAGCAGCCCGGAACGGTGATTCTCGATCATCACCACGACCGGCCCCTGGTCGATCGCGAGGTTGCTGTTGGCGACCCAGCCCTGCGAGCGGTTGAAGGCATCGACGAAGCCGTGGCGGCCCCAGATCTCGCCACCCAGTTCTTCGTAGAAGTATCGCAGGGTCGCCATCGATTCCTGCGGGGTGTAGGGCATGGCCGACAGCGCCGCTGTCGGGGCGATCACGCCACGATCCTCCTCGGGATTGAAGGCGCCGTAGCCGGCGTCGCCGTCGCAGGCCGTGAGGCCCCAGCAGTTCGGGCCATAGCCTTTGTGGCCGTGCGGATTGGCGATGCAATGCGCGCGGTTGATCCGCGTGTGGGCGACGTCCTGGGCCCAGTAGTCGGCATAACGATCTCGCAGTCCGCGCGGGTCGAGCCCGAGGAAGGAGTAGTGCGAGAAAAATAGCGGCCCGCCAAGAGGCGGCCCGAGCGGCAGCTCAATGCCGTGGTAGCTCCGGCCGTTGCGGAACACGGCGCTGTCGGTCCAGCCGTTGTGGTAAGCCGCCGGCACGATCGGATGCGTCGGCGAGGCTGCCGCCAGGACATAGGTGATGAGGCACTCGTTCCAGCCTCTGATGGGGTGGTCCATCGCCCAGTCGTGCCGCGGGCTCCAGTGCCAGTACAGGACCTCCTGGCCGTCGCGGGTGTGCCAGCTCCAGTCGACCGCCTGCCACAGCCGGTCGATCGCCTCGCGCAGGCCCGCTTCTCCGGCGAAGTACTGCCGCGCGCAGAGCAGCCCCGCTACCAGGAAGGAGGTTTCGACCAGGTCGCCGCCGTCATCCTTCGGCGAGAAGGGTATCGTGGCGCCGGTCCCGCCATGCAGAAAATGCGGAAAGACGCCGTGGTGGGTTTCGACCTTGCCGAGAAAGGCAACGATACGATAGAGGCGTTGCAGGACTTCCGCGCGATCCAGAAAGCCGCGCTCGACGCCCGCCAGCAGCGCCATGATGCCGAAACCGCTGCCGCCACTGGTGACAGTGTCGCGATAGTCGTACCGGTATGCCTGGTTGCTGCGCTCGCGGGCCAGGCCGCTCACCGGGTGCGCGAAGTCCCAGAAATATTTCAGCGTCTGCCGCTGCACGAGGTCGAGCAGGTCGGCATCCGCCAGGCGGGAGCCCTCTGTCACTACCCTGCCCTCCATTCGATGGTTGCCGCAGCGAGCTTCTGCGAGCTCGCGCCGGCCTCGACGATGAACGTCCCCGGCTCCCAGAGGTGCTCGGGGGCGCCGAGACGCTCGGCACGGAAGAAGCGCAGATGCGCGACGGTAATCTCGAAGCTCACGCGCCACGCCTCGCCCGGCGGCAGCAGGATCTTCTGGAAGGCCTTCAACTCGCGCAGCGGACGCGACCGGCTGGCAACGGGATCGCCGATATAGAGCTGCACGATCTCCTCGCCTGCGACGGCACCCGCGTTGCGCACCGTGACCGAGGCCGTGAGCCGGTCGTTCTCGCCGCGCAGCACCGACTTGTCGAGCTCGAGCGCGCCGTACTCGAAGACGCTGTACCCGAGGCCGTGCCCGAAGGGATAGAGCGGCGTGTGCGGACCTTCCAGCCGGCAGGCGGTGGTGAACTTGCGGAACACCCGCCGCCCTTGCCCGTCGGCCTCATGATCGCCGGCGACGTCGATGCCGATCTTGTCGATCGGCCGGCCGGTCGGCGGCTCGGCATAGCTGATCGGGCACTGCCCGGCGCTGTGGGGAAAGCTCATGGCGAGCTTGCCGGAGGGATTGACCGCGCCGAACAGGATTCCGGCGATGGCGTTGCCGGCCTCGCTGCCGCCGAACCAGGCGTGCAGGATCGCATTGGCATGCCGGTCCTCCCATTCGAGCGCCAGCGGACGGCCGCTCATGGTCACCAGCACCAGCGGCTTGCCGGTTGCCTGCAGGGCCCGGACCAACGCCCCCTGGCTGCCGGGCAGGCCCAGCTCGCTGCGCGTCGACGACTCCCCCGCATGTTCCTTCGCCTCGCCGACGCAGGCGACCACCACATCCGCCTGGCGCGCCAGCGCCACCGCTTCGGCGATCAATTCCTCAGGACTGCGTGCATCGACAGCGAAGGTCGCGCCGAAGACGTTGAGGCGCGCGGCGAGGTTCGGCTCGTCGACGATGTTGGCACCCTTTGCGTGAAGGACGCGGCTGTGGTCGCCCGCGGCGGCGCGCAGCCCCTCCAGCACGGTCACGCTGTCCTCCGGCCGGGCCGAGACCGCCCAGGTGCCCTGCATGTTGGCCCGGCTGTCGGCCAGCGGACCGACCAGGGCGATCGTGCGGCCCTCCCGTGTCAGCGGCAGGACCCCGTCGTTCTTCAGCAGCACGCAGGCCTTAGCCGCCGCCTCGCAGGCCAGGCGCCGGCTTTCGGCGGTGAGCGCGACGCCTTGGCGCCGTCCTTCCAGGCCGCGGTAGGGCTGCCGGAACAGGCCGAGCCGCTGCTTGGCCCGCAGCACGCGGCGGCACGCCGCCTCGACCTCTGCCTCGTCGATGCGTCCCTCGGCGACCAGCTCGGGCAGATGCCGGGCGTAGAGCCCGCTCATCAGGTCGATGTCGACCCCAGCGGAGAACGCGAGCAAGGCGGCTTCCTTCGCGTCCGCCGCCACGCCGTGGTGCACCAGCTCCAGGATCGCGGTGTAGTCGGAGACGATCATGCCGTCGAAGCCCCAGCGGTCGCGCAGCAGCTCGCGCAGCAGCTCGCGATGCGCGGTGCAGGGAACGCCGGCAAGGTCGTGAAATCCGACCATGACGGCCCCGACGCCGGCGTCGACCGCCGCCTTGAAGGGCGGCAGCACGACGTTGTGCATGCGATAGGGGCTGGCGTCGACGGCATTGTAGTCGCGTCCGGACTCCGACAGGCCGTAGCCGGCGAAGTGCTTGGCGGTCGCCATCACCGCATCGGCGCCGGCAAGATCGTCCCCCTGGTAGCCCTCGATCATGGCCGTGCCGAAGGCGGCGCAGAGCAGTGGGTCCTCGCCGGGGCTTTCGGCGCAGCGCCCCCAGCGGGCATCGCGCGCGACGTCGAGCATCGGGGCCCAGGCGAGCGTGATGCCCTCGGCCGCCGCCTCCATGGCGGCGACACGCGCGGTGCGCCGCACCAGGTCCGGGTCCCAGGCGCAGGCGAGTCCCAGCGGCAGCGGAAAGATCGTGCGGTGGCCGTGAATCACGTCGTGCGTGAAAAGCAGCGGGATGCCCTGTGGCGACTCCTCGACGGCGATCCGCTGCAGCTCGAAGAGCCGGGACAGATCGCCGCCGCCGACCAGGCTGCCGACCTCGCCGCGCCGGATGCGGCTCTCGATGTCGGCGACGGCCGCGCCGGCGCCCGTGCTCACCTCGCTGTGGGCCGTGGGGTGGTTGAGCTGGCCGACCTTCGCGGTCAGATCCATCCGCTGCAGCAGATCGTCTATAGAGTCGGCCATGTCACGTCGCCGACTATCGCGCCAGAAGCATATCGAGCGTACCTATCGCAGCGTCCAAGGTGGAGCTGAAGCGGCCCGACACTAGAGCAGCCTGTACGGCACCGCAACGCTCCGCTCGGCGTTGCCCATAAATGCTCCTCGGGATCGCCGGCAAGGATGCCATGATTGCCGGCCGATCCTGAGCCAACGGCTTCGCAGGAAGGACAGATATGCCCCGACGACCGAACATCCTCTTCATCATGGCCGACGATCATGCCGCAAAGGCGATCGGCGCCTATGGTTCGCGCATCGTCGAGACGCCCAGCATCGACAGGATCGCCGAGGGGGGCAAGCGCCTCGATCACTGCTATGTCACAAACTCGATCTGCACGCCGAGCCGCGCCTCGATCCTGACTGGAACCTATAACCATGTGAACGGCGTTACCACGCTCGTGACCCTGCTCGACAATCGCTGGCCGAACGTCGCCAAGTCTCTCCAGGCGGGCGGCTACGCGACCGCGATCTTCGGCAAGTGGCATCTCGGCGAGGGACCGCGCCACCGGCCGACGGGCTTCGACGACTGGTGCGTGCTTCCGGACCAGGGCGCCTACTTCGACCCGGACTTCATCGGCCCCGACGGACTGCGCTACTGCCGCGGCTACGCCACCGACCTCATCGCCGACCTGTCCCTGGACTGGCTCGCCGCGCGCGATCGCGACCGCCCGTTCTTTCTCATGTGCCACCACAAGGCGCCGCATCGCCCCTTCGCGCCGGCACCCCGTCATGCCCGCCTGTTCGAGAACGAGACCATCCCGGTGCCCGAGAGCTTCGACGACGACTATAAGAACCGGGCGCGCGCCGCGGGAGCCGCCAGGATGCGCGTGCGCACCGACATGAACTACGAGGATCTCGGCCTCGCCTGGCCGGAGGGACTGGCGCACTCCTGGAGCGACGAGATGGGCTGGCCGGAGCGCGCCAAGCTGCCCGATCCGGAAGACCCGAGCGACCTTGTGCTGTTCGATCGCAATACCGGCGAGCGCTTCACCTTCAACTCGCGGCAAGAGTTGGACCACTTCAAGTACCAGCGCTACATCAAGCGCTACCTGCGCACCGTCGTGGCGATCGACGAGAATGTCGGCCGGCTGCTCGACTGGCTCGACGAGGACGGCATCGCGGAAGATACCATCGTCGTCTACACCTCGGATCAGGGCTTCTTTCTCGGCGAGCATGGCTGGTTCGACAAGCGGTTCATCTACGAGGAATCGCTGCAGATGCCGTTCCTGATTCGCTATCCGGCGGGCTTTGGGCCGGGCGAGACGAAGGCGATCGCAACGAACGTCGACTTCGCGCCGACCTTCCTCGACTATGCCGGCCTGACGGTGCCGTCCTACATGCAGGGGCGCAGCCTGCGCCCTGTCCTCGAGGGACGCACCCCCGACGACTGGCCGCAGGTGGCCTACCATCGCTATTGGATGCACAAGGACGCGATACACAACGCCTTCGCGCACTACGGCGTCCGCGACCGGCGCCACAAGCTGATCTACTGGTACAACGAGCCGCTGGACCAGCCGGGCGCGCGCTCCGGCAACGAGCCGCCGGAATGGGAGCTGTTCGACTGCGAGGCCGATCCGCTCGAGCTCATCAACGTGTTTCACGACCCGGCCAAGGCCGGCGTCGTGCGCGACATGATCGCGAAGCTCGATGCCAAGCTCGCCGAGATCGGCGACATCCCGGCCCACGATACCGCTGCCGTTCTTGCCGCGCTCGCCAAGCCCGGCAAGGGATGAGCGGCTGGCCGCTCCACGAGCGGGCGCAGCGTCGGGCCAGAGCCCACGGAAGACGCGCCGGCAATCTTCCTTGGCGAAACCCTGAAAGAAGTATATTATATACCTCTTTGGCGGCCCCTTGGCCGACTCGGCAGTGCGGGGAGCGCGCATGCGACTGACGGCCTACACCGACTACACCTTGCGGGTCCTGATGTATCTTGGGCTCAAGGGCGACGCGCGCGCGACCATCAAGGAAATTTCCGACTGCTACGGGATCTCCAAGAACCACCTGATGAAGATCGTGCAGGATCTCAGCCGCGAAGGCGTCCTCAATACGGTGCGCGGCAAGAGCGGCGGCATCCGTCTGGCCCGCCCCGCAGAGGCAATCTGCATCGGCGATGTCGTTCGCATGACCGAGCCCGATTTCCGCATCGTCGAGTGCTTCGGCGCCGGCGAGCCGAATTGCCGCCTTTATGGCACCTGTGTCCTCACCACGACGATCAACGAGGCGATGGAAGCCTTCCTCGAGGTTCTCGACGGCTACACGCTGGCCGACCTCATCAGGCCGAAGCGCAGCCTGCGCCAACTCCTCGACCTGGCCCCGCCGCCCACCTCATCCAGACCGGCCTCGCCCAGCCCGGCCTCACCCTGCTCTGCCGCCAATAAAGATGCATTCTAGATATTGTTTTTGAGGTGCGGAGCGCCTAGCTTCCAGGAAGACCGAAAGCAATGGCTCGAAACGGGCCGGAGAAGCGTTCATGACCTCGACACGCCCCGCGCCCAAGCCGGAGAACCTGCTCCGGCGCCCCGCGCACCCGGACATCAGCGAGGCGCTGGTGCACGACCTCGTGTTCGCCTTCTATGACAGGATTCGCGCCGACGCCACGCTCGGGCCCATCTTCGACGGCGTCATCGGCGACCGTTGGGACGAGCATCTGGCGAAGATGTGCGACTTCTGGTCCTCCGTGATGCTGGCGAGCGGCCGCTACGAGGGCCGCCCCCTGGCTGCGCACCTTCGCCTGAAGGGCGTGGGGCCCGAGCATTTCGAGATCTGGCTCCGGCTGTTCCGGCAGACCGCCGGCGAGGTCTGTCCCGGCGACGTCGCAGTCATCTTCATCGACCGCGCTGAGCGCATCGCCGAGAGCTTCCAGCTCGGCATGTTCTTCCGGCCGGACAGCCCCCAATCCTTCGCGCCCCGATCGGTCCCGCTCCCCTCCAGCCCGGCGACGCAGCGCAGAGACCCGCAATGACCTACGTCGTCACCGAAGCCTGCATCAAGTGCAAGTACATGGACTGCGTGGAGGTCTGCCCCGTCGACTGCTTCTACGAGGGCGAGAACATGCTGGTGATCCATCCCGACGAGTGCATCGACTGCGGCGTCTGCGAG
>DATCXZ010000286.1:0-5100 GCA_036570545.1 Kiloniellaceae bacterium | reverse complement strand
CGTCGATGTCCTCGGCCTGCGTTTACAGCTGGGAGAACGACGACGAAACCGAGCGCCTGGACGTCAAGGTGAAAGTGTCCGACGTCGACGAAAATGCCGAGGGCGCCGCGTCGAACTTCCGCTCGGTCACCCGCGGCATGTCGGGCGCGGACGTCGATCGCGCGATGGCCGGGGTCAAGGAAAAGGCGGCCAGTGAGGGCGAGCTCGACACCGCCGGCAAGCAAAAGGCCGCCGATGCGATCGTGGGCAGCACCAGCGGTTCGGCCGGAATCCAGTTCGAGGACGTCGAGGGCGTCGGTGACGAGGCGCGGTTCGCGCTGACCGTCGGTGCCGGCGACCTGCATGTCCGTGCCGGCAACCTGTATTTCGTCGCATCGGCCTACGCAGGTCCGGGGATGCAGATGCCCGAAAAGCTGACCGGCGCCTCGATCATCGCGGCGGACAAGCAGTGGCGGCGCGACACCGTGCCGCAGCGCAAGGATGCGGCGACCAAGCTGGCCAAGGCGGTCGTGCAGTCGCTATGAGCAGCAAGTGGGTGCTCCTGTTGTTGGCCTTGGCATGGTCCACCAATGCAACCGCGCAGGCCTGGAAAACCAGCGACTGGACCGTCGAGTGCCTGACGGTCAGCGAGGGGACCTGCGCGGCGACGGAGGCGGCTGGTGCGAACGCCTATTTCGAAGATGCCCTCGAGGAGGCAAGCGCGTGGCTGGAAGGCCTCGGGTTCCGGGGTCCCGCGATCGAGTACCGGGCCGGTGCCGGCGTGTACGTGGCCTACATCTCCGATGTGGACAACGAGGACGAAGATGGCAAGCGGGACAGTGTCGGCGTGTACTACACGGATGATGCCCAGCTGTACCTGACGAGTGACCGCTATTTCGCCATTGGCGAGGGTGACACGCCGGAGAAGCGTGCGGGTGATCTGGCCGATGACATCCCGGGTACGGTTACCGTGATCCATGAACTCTTCCACGCTGTCCAGTATGCGTACTACCAAGACGGGAAGGCGGCGCCCGACTGGATCACGGAGGGAATGGCCGACGCGGTCTCGCACGTCTGGGTCCGGCGTACGCAGCGGGATGCACGCATGCGTGCTCATGCGAGGGCCTTCGACCATCCGCTGCACAAGCCAAGGGATGAGGGCGACGCGTATCTCACGTCCCGCTTCTGGCGGGGCATCGGCAAGGTCATCGGCTCGCGCGACGATATCAGCTACCTGGATGCGATCCTGCGGCAGGATCTCGTATCGAACCACGGGCTTGGCGGAGTGGATCAAGGGCTGCGCGAGTTCGATCCGGACGGTCTGTACAACCTGTACCCGGCTTTCATCGCCAGCTCCACGAACAACGTCCATTTTTTCGCTGACGTCGGACAGGTGGATCTGGTGTACAACGACTCGTCCAAGGTCGAGGAGTCGGTGCGCGGAAGCGTGAGGGAGGTCGCCGCGGACGCCATCGAGGTCTCGGTCCACGTACCCGTCGGGAAGATGGCGAGACTCGAGATCGAGGTCATGCAGGACCACGAAGACCTGCACCTGATCGTGGATGGCAAGCGCCTCGACCAATTTGGCGGACGCAGCCGGAACGTGTTCCATGCCAACGTCGACGGCAAGCCTGGCGTGCAGACATTCCTGGTGCGGGTCGCCAACGTCGCACGTACGGCTGTCGATTCCAGCGCACGGCGTTACGGCCTGGATTTCACGCTCATGCCCACCACGAGCGAGAGCCAGTGCACCTTCAGCGCGACGCTCGAAATCGAGCCCCTGGGGGGCTACGAATATTTCATCTCGAAGGGAAAGAAGCTTCCGATCAGGCGCACCGAATCGGTGATGGGCGTGGCGACGATTGATGACGACCGCCACCATCTGTCCCTGTCCTTTGATGACAAGCAGGGCGATGCGGGCAGCGGCCAGTTCACGATCGACATTGCATCGCTCGGGATCGGCGGGGAGCCGGGGCAGGCGGTCGCGCGGGGGGAT
Source organism: Kiloniellaceae bacterium (assembly GCA_036570545.1). Lineage (GTDB taxonomy): Bacteria > Pseudomonadota > Alphaproteobacteria > Kiloniellales > Kiloniellaceae > Pelagibius. The sequence continues at coordinate 3,125 of DATCXZ010000286.1, read as the reverse complement.
TTCGACTACAGCTCGCCCGAGACAGGGCCGTACAAGGTCCAGCTCGATATCGAGGAGAACTCGGATCCCGGCGATCTCGATGGCCTGGACGAGATGACGCTTCGCGAGCAGCTCGACAGCGGTCTCGGCGTCCCGAACCGCCTGGCGATGCGCCGGCTGCGGGGCGAGTTCCGTGCGACGCGCATCCAGGCGCCGGAGTGCTGCGTGGGCTACGCGCAGACCATCACCGGAACCTTTGATGCCGGGAACGGCCCGTACCACTGCGAAGGAGGCGTCGAAATGATGGAAAAGGCATACGAAACGATGATGGACATGTTCAACGACACGCCCGAGCGGAAGGCTGATCCGGGCAAGCTCGACGGCCTTCTGGATTGACCAGGACTCCACCGATCACAGATGAGGAAATACCCATGCGAATGACTCCAGTTACGACCTTGCGCAAGACCGCACTGCTCCCGGCGCTGATCGCCACGGGCCTGTTCGCCGGATGCGGCGGCGCTGGCGAAAGCGCTGCGGATGCGGCCGCACCGATGGGCGGCAACGCAGTGGAAGCGGCGGCCGCGAGGGAATCGGTGGCAGCGGCGGCGGAGGCTGCTCCCGCGGACTTCGAGGGCACCATGCAGCAGGTGATCATCTCGTTGGGAGCGGGCGCGGTCCGCCAGGTGGTCGGGAGCAACGACCTGGAGACGGTGCTGGCGTTCTCGCCCGACCGGCTCATCAAGGCCGTCCATGACGGTGAGATCGAAGCCGAAAGCATCCTCAAGTCGACGCTGGAAATCGACGGGCGCATGGGCCGGCTGCAGGCCGAGGGCCAACCTGACTACAGCATCGTCGATGGCGAACAGATGGCCACCCACGTGGTGATGGTGGAAGACCGGATGATCATGACGATGGATCCCGCAGAGCTGGCAGCGGCAAACGGCGCGAGCAAAACGGATGCCGAGCCCGTTGACCTGGGCGCGGAGAAGATCGGTGAACGCGAGATCCGCGGCTACGACACCACCGGATATCGTTTCAAGTTCATGGACAACATCGCGACCGTCTGGCTCTCGGAGGATCTGGATGAGGATACAGGCCGGTTCTTCGATATCTGGACCGCCCTCAACCCGCTCGGAGTAATGATGGAAGCAGGCGAGGGCGCCGCGGTGCGCGCAGTGATGGTGAATCCGGAATCGCTGTCGGGCAAGGCCAGCTTCATGCCGGCCTACACCATCACCGAGTTCTACGACCTGCAATCCGGGGATGTCGCCGACGAGCGATTCGTGCTGCCGGCGAACTACCAGCGCCGTGGCATGGCGGAGCTGGGCCGCGCGCCGCAATGAGGGCACTCGCGGCGATCGTGATCGCCGGCCTCGCACTGCTGCAGGCCGGCTGCGCGACCATGAACCAGGACGAGTGCCTGAGCGGCGACTGGGAGCTGGTGGGCTACCAGGACGGTACCAACGGCTACCCGCCGTCATACATGGACAAGCACGCCAAGGCCTGCGCCGCCTACGGGGTACGACCGGATGCGGCGACCTACATGGCGGCGCGCGAACGCGGGCTGTTCGAGTACTGCACCCCGCCGCGCGGTTTCCGCGAGGGCCGCATGGGGCGCAAGTACTTCGGCGTGTGCCCGCCGCAGGCCGTCTCCGGCTTCCTTGCCGGCTACGACGACGGCTTGCGGGTGCATGCCGCCGAGGAGCATCGCGACGAAATCCGCCGCGACGTGCGCCGTTTCGAGCAGCGCATGGACGACATCGACGACGAACTGGACGAGATCGCCGACCGGCTCGGCGAGCCCGGCATGGACAAGGGCAAGCGCGATTCGCTGGAGGACACGCGCCGCCAGCTGCGCCGCGAACTGCGTGACGTGGAGGCCGGGCATGGCCGCGCTTGGCGCCAGGAACAGGCGGCCGACGACCACGCCACGCGCCTGCGCATCGATTTGTCGAGGTACTACGGCGGCTGATCGCCGGCGCGGTGGGCTCGGCTATCGGTTCGGTGGTGACCGCCTCAGCGGTTGCGCTCGACGGCAAGCCGGGCCAGCGCGCGCAGCGGCCCCGCCTTGTCGCCGAAACCGGCCAGTGCCTGCTCCATCGCCTGGCTGAGCGTGCGCAGGCGCTCGTGCGAGGCCTCCACGCCGATCAGCGCGGGGAACGTCGCCTTGTCCTGCTCCGCGTCCTTGCCGGGCGTCTTGCCGAGGGTGGCGCTGTCGCCCTCGACGTCGAGCAGGTCGTCGCGCACCTGGAAGGCCAGGCCGAGCGCGTCGGCGAAGCGGTCCAGGTGCTCGCGCGTATTCGCGTCGACGCCCGCCGCGATCGCACCCAGCCGCACCGCCGCGCGCAGCAGCGCGCCGGTCTTGAGCGCGTGCAGGCGTTCGAGCTCTTCCACACGCAGTGGCGACACGGCACCCGTCGCATCGATGTCCAGCGCCTGCCCGCCGCACAGGCCGCGCGAGCCGGCGGCGGTGGCGAGTTCGCGCAGCATTGCCATGCCCGCGTCCGCATCGCAGGGCGCCTGCGCAAGTGTGGCGAAGGCCAGCGACTGCAGCGCGTCACCGGCGAGGATCGCGGTCGCATCGTCGAAGGCGACGTGCACGGTCGGCTGGCCGCGGCGCAGCGCGTCGTCGTCCATCGCCGGCAGGTCGTCATGCACCAGCGAGTAGGCGTGGATCAGCTCGACCGCCAACGCAGGGGCGTCCAGCGCGTCGAGGTCGGCGCCGAAGGCGGTACCGGTGGCGTAGACCAGCAGCGGGCGCATGCGCTTGCCGCCGAGCAGCACGGCGTGGCGCATGGCGGCGTGCAGGCGCCGTGGCGCTTCATCGGCCGCGGGCAGGGTGCGTTCGAGCGCGGCGTCGATGCGCTGGCGCCATTGCGTGGTCGCCTGCGCCTGCGTGGAAGCGGTGTCCACGTGGTCAGGCGTCGGGCGTCGGGCCGAAAGCTTCGGCCGATGCCGGGTTGTCCGGATCGCTGAGCAGCTTCACCCGCAGCTCGGCCTGTTCGAGCGCCTGCTGGCAGCGGCGGTACAGGCCGACGCCGCGCTCGTAGGCGGCGAGCGACTGCTCGAGGCTCAGCTCGCCGTGCTCCATCTTCTCGACCAGCTGCTCGAGGGCGTCGAGCGAGGCTTCGAAATCGGCGACGGGT
>DATCXZ010000285.1:0-15375 GCA_036570545.1 Kiloniellaceae bacterium | reverse complement strand
AGGGTCTTCCACACGACGCCGCCCCAGCCCGCCTTGAAGGCGCGCACCACGTTGTATTCCTTGTCGGTCGGCGGCGCCGAGGCCAGCCAGAAGGGATTGGGCGACTTCACGCCGGCGATCTCGCAACGCAGGTCAGCCATGGTCGTTCTCCTCGGTTCGCACCGCCGCCACCACACACCCCTTTGTCATGCTCGGGCTTGACCCGAGCATCCAGGGCAGCCGCTCCGTCACTCGCCCCCAGACGCACTTGGGGACCCTCGGGTCAAGCCCGAGGGCGACACTCGGGGGGTGGAGGTGTTGGTGCGTGTTCTGCATCCCACGTCGCGCTGCCTTCGCCATACATTCATCTGTCATTGCCGGGCTTGTCCCGGCAATCCATGGCGGGGGATGCACCTGAAGCTTCTAGAGAGGCTCGGTGCCGCGGCGGGATGGATCCTCGTGACAAGCACGAGGATGACAGCAGTGAATTGGCCGCACCTCACCTCGCACCTCCAGTCAGAAACGCATCGATCGCCTCCGCCGCGAGCTTGCCGTCCTGCACGGCGGCCACCGTCAGGTCCTCGCTGATCGCGACGCAATCCCCGCCGGCCCAGACGTCTGGCAGCGAGGTGCAGCGATCTTCGGCCACCGCGATGCGGTCACCATCCATCTCCAGCCGCGCGCCGCCGTTGAATTGCGGCAGCGGGCTCATGGTCTGGCCGATGGCCTTGAACAGCATGTCGGCGGCGAGCGTGAAGGTCTCGCCGGTGCCGGCGAGGCGGCTCCCATCGAGACGGGTGTATTCGAAGGTCACCGCCTTGAGCCGCCCGCCCTCGCCCTGCAGGCTCACCGGCTGCGCCCAGTGCTTGATCTTCACGCCGCTGGTCTGCGCGAAAACCTGCTCGTGGTGCGTTGCCGACATGGCCTCCGGCCCGCGGCGGTAGACCAGGGTGACGTCCTCGGCGCCGAGGCGCTTGGTCTGCACCGCGATGTCGATGGCGGTGTTGCCGCCGCCGATCACCACCACCGCGCGGCCGACCGGCAGGGCCTTCAGGTCCGGCGACTGGCGCAGCGCGGCGATGTAGTCGACGGCGTTGTGGACGCCCTCCAGATCCTCGCCCGGCAGGCCGAGGGCGCGCACGCCGCCCAGCCCCATGCCGAGGAAGACGGCGTCGTAGTCGCGCCTGAGGTCGTCGAGCGAAAAGTCGCGGCCGAGCGCCCGGCCATTCCGAATCTCGATGCCGCCGATGGCGAGCAGGAAGGCGACCTCGCGCTGGGCGAAGCTGTCGGGCACCTTGTAGGCGGCGATGCCGTACTCGTTGAGGCCGCCGGGCTTCTCCCTGGCCTCCAGGATTACCACGTCATGGCCGCGCAGGGCGAGGCGATGCGCGCAGGCGAGGCCGGCCGGACCGGCGCCCACCACGGCCACCCGCTTGCCGGTGGCGGGCGCGCGGGTGAAGGGATGCTCGGCGCGCTCCATCATCCCGTCGGTGGCGTAGCGCTGCAGCAGGCCGATCTGCACCGGCTTGCCCTCCTGCGCCGTGCGCACGCAGGCCTGCTGGCACAGCACCTCGGTCGGACAGACGCGCGCGCAGGCGCCGCCGAGGATGTTCTCCTCCAGGATGTCCTGCGCCGCGCCGCGGACGTTGTCGGTCGAGATCTTGCGGATGAAGCTCGGGATATCGATGCCGGTCGGGCAGGCCTCGATGCAGGGCGCGTCGTAGCAGAAGTAGCAGCGGCTGGCCTCGACCAGCGCGGCCTTGCGGTCGAGCGGCGGGTGAACGTCGCCGAAGTTCTCGGCGTAGGCGGAGTCCGGCAAACGCCCGGCACGGATGTCCGGTTGGTTTCCCATCGCGATCTCCCCGATCGTGCGGGGGGCAGATGCTCTTTTGCGGCAGCTTGCGTCCCCGTTGCCAATGACTGTAGCCTTGACCTGACCAGGCGGTCAATTAATTTTGACCAAACGGTCAGGTTTTTATTTCTGGAGCTTGGGCAGCGATAGCTTCTCAAAATCAAACGATTGACGGCCGATTCTCCAGCGCGGACTTAGGAGCGACCATGGAAGTCCCGGAAGCAAAAACACTCGAGGCCAAGGACGCGGCCTCACCGGGGCAGATCCGGGTGCGCAACCGCGCGCTCATCCTCGCCGCCGCCGAGGAAGTCTTCGCGACCCAGGGCTACCGCGGCGCCACGACCGCGGCGATCGCCAAGAAGGCCGGCCTGCCGAAGGCCAACGTGCACTACTACTTCGGCACCAAGGAGGCGCTCTACGCCGCGGTGCTGGAGGACATCCTCGGCCTCTGGCTCGGCGAGCTCGACCGCATCACCGAGGAGCGCGATCCGGCAACGGCGCTGGGCGACTACATCCGCGCCAAGGTGCGGCTCTCGCGCGAGCGCCCCCTCGCCTCCAAGGTCTATGCCAATGAGATGATCCGCGGCGCCCCGCACACCCGCGACTTCCTGAAGAACGAGCTGCGCAATCTGGTGACTTCGAAGGCCAAGGTCTTGGAAGCCTGGGCCGCGGCGGGCAAGATAGAGCCGGTCGATCCGGTGCACCTCTTCTCGGTGATCTGGGCGGCGACCCAGCACTACGCCGACTTCGAGGTGCAGGTGGGCGCGCTGCTCGGGCGGCGCCAGCTCGCAGCCGACGACTACGACGAGGCAGCGGACACCATCGTGCGCATGGTGCTGCGCTGCTGCGGCATTCGCTACGGGAGCGGCCGCTGACGGCCTCTGGGCTGCCGCCCTGCGTGCTTCGAGACGGCCGCTGCGCGGCCTCCTCAGCATGAGGTTGGTTTTCGCGTGCCACCAAGGCTTTACCTCATCCTGACCGTCACCCCGGACAAGCGAGCGCCGCCTCACTCAGGCCACCTCACTCAGATTGTCACCCCGGCCAAGCGACCGCAGGGAGCGCGAGCCGGGGTCCAGGGGCGACCGTTCGAACGCTCGCCCTGGACCCTCGGCTCGGGGGCCGTGGGTGACGACTAGAGTTCGTGGCGCGGACAGCCGCCCCATCGGGGTTCCACCGGCGCGCGACCTGCAATAAGGTTGCCCCGTCCGCGCTGTCCCGCCGCCGAGTCGAAGCCCCGCCGTTCGTTTAAGAGCCCTGTCTGAATGCCCACCCTGCACTGGCTGACCCGAGACGACGACCTTCGCACCGCGCAGCGCGTGCCCTACCGCCTGCTGGAGGAAGTGCCGGACCTCTCGGCCGGCGACGCCGCGTCCGGCAACATGCTCATCCAGGGCGACAACCTGGAGGCCCTGAAGGCCCTGCTGCCGTTCTACGCCGGCCGGGTGAAGTGCATCTACATCGACCCGCCCTACAACACCCGCTCCGCCTTCGAGCACTACAAGGACAACCTGGAGCACACCCAATGGCTCGCCATGATGTGGCCGCGCCTGGAGCTGCTGCGCGATCTCCTCAGCGAGGACGGCTCGATCTGGGTTCAACTGGACGACAACGAAGCGCACTACGCACGAGTGATTCTGGACGAGGTCTTTGGCCGAAAAAATTTCATTGCCGATGTGACCTGGCAAAAGTCGTACGCTGTTCGGAGTAACGCCGAGTTCGTTTCGACCTCAACCGAGCATCTGCTTTGGTACTGTAGGAATAGATCGAGTTACCATCCAAATAAGTTCCCGCGATCTGACGCGCAGACGGCTCGCTTTTCCAATCCCGACGATGACCCTAGGGGACCATGGCAGTCCATCACATTCACCATTAGCCTTATGGCGGGAGCACGAGGTAGGCAGTTTGCAAAGACAGGAACCTCTCCAAATCTTTATGAGGTCACGTCTCCATCGGGTGCCAAGTTCATGCCACCGCCTGGCAGGTGTTGGGCCCGCACAGAAGATGCCTTCAAGGCTCTCGATGCAGAAAACAGGCTCTGGTGGGGACCTGCCGGCGACCGGACACCACGTTTGAAGATGTTCCTGACAGAAGCAGATGACGGAGTAATCGCGACAACGTTGTGGGCAAGTGGAGAGGACTTCGGATTCAATCAGGACGGTATTCGCGAGATAAGGGCGCTGGGTTTAACGTTCGCTACGCCCAAGCCAGAACGCCTGATTTCTCGGATTCTCCATATCGCAACCAACGCCGGCGACCTCGTCCTCGACTCCTTCCTCGGCTCCGGCACCACGGCGGCGGTCGCGCAGAAGATGGGCCGCCGCTACGTCGGCATCGAGATGGGCGAACACGCCGTCACCCACTGCGTGCCTCGCCTAAAGAAAGTGATCGAAGGCGAACAGGGCGGCGTCTCGAAGAGCGTCGGTTGGCAGGGCGGTGGCGGCTTCCGCTTCTACCGGCTGGGGCCGCCGGTGTTCGACGCGGAAGGCCGCATCCGCGGCGACATCCGCTTTCCGGTGCTGGCCGCGCACGTCTGGTTCAGCGAGACGGACCGGCCCTGGGATGGCAGAGGTCGGACGCCGCTGCTTGGTATTCATGACGGCCGGGCCTACGCCCTGCTCTACAACGGCATCCTCGGCGACAAGCGACCGGACGGCGGCAACGTGCTGACGCGGGCGACCCTCGCCCTGCTGCGCGCCGCGATCGCCAGGAAGCATCCGCGCTTCGCGAGGGAGACTCCCGGCTACCCGCTCACGGTCTACGGCGAGCAGTCGCGGCTGACGCCGGCGACGCTGGCGCGCGAGCGTGTCGAGTTCAAGCAGACGCCCTACGACGTGAAAGCGCGGGCCTGAGGGGATGCGGCGATGAAGCTGAAGCAGTATCAGGCCGACACCCTCGCCGTCCTCCGGCGCTTCTTCGAGGACGCGCGCATCGCCGGGCCGAAGAATGCCTACGAGGCAATCGTGAAGGAGCCCGGGCAGGCGAAGCGCCTCGGCCGCTATGCCGGCGATTACCGGCCGCTCGCGGCACTACCGGGCATCCCCTACGTCTGCCTGCGGCTGCCGACCGGCGGCGGCAAGACGATCCTCGGCACCCACGCCGTCGGCATCGTCCGCGACGCCTGGGTGGAAAAGGACTATCCGCTGGTGCTGTGGCTGGTGCCGTCCAACACCATCCGCCGGCAGACCGCCGAGGCGCTGAAGAATGCCCGCCACCCCTACCGGCAGGCGCTGGACGAGGCCTTCGAGGGCCGCGTGCGGGTGTTCGACATCGCCGACTTCACGCAGATCAGGCCGCACGACATCCGCGACCACTGCTGCGTCGTGGTCGGCACCATCCAGACGCTGCGGGTGTCCAACACCGAGGGCCGCAAGGTCTACGCCCACCACGAGGACCTGGAGCCGCACTTCGCCGGCCTGCCGAAGACCCCGCCCGGCCTGGAGACGCTGGAGGGCGGCGGCGTGAAGTTCTCCTTTGCCAACCTGCTGCACATCCACCGCCCGCTGATGGTCGTGGACGAGGCGCACAACGCCGTGACCGGCCTGTCGCGCGAGATGCAGGCGCGGGTCAATCCCTCGGCCATCGTCGAGTTCACCGCCACGCCGCGCTTCGACTCCAACATCCTGCACAGCGTGACGGCGCAGGAGCTGAAGCAGGAGGAGATGATCAAGCTGCCGATCATCCTCTCGGAGAACGATAGCTGGCAGAACGCGGTGAACGGCGCCGTGGCGGCCAGGGCGTCGCTGGCCGAGACAGCCGAGGCCGACCGCGACTACATCCGCCCCATCGTGCTGTTCCAGGCGCAGCAGAGGGACCAGGAGGTGACGGTCGAGGTGCTGAAGAAGCATCTGATCGAGACGGAGAACATTCCAGCGGAGAAGATCGCCGTCGCCACCGGCGACCAGCGCGGGCTCGACGGCATCGACCTCTTCGACCCGGCGTGCCCCATCGAGCACGTCATCACCATGGAGGCGCTGAAGGAAGGCTGGGACTGCTCCTTCGCTTACGTCTTCTGCTCCGTGTCGCGCATCCAGAGCGCGGCCGACGTCGAGCAACTCCTGGGCCGCGTTCTGCGCATGCCCTACGCCGAGCGCCGCAAGGCGGACGCGCTGAACCGCGCTTACGCCTTCCTCTCGGAGCCGTCGTTCGGCGCCGCCGCGCGCTCGCTGGTGGACAAGCTGGTCGCCATGGGCTTTGAGGAGCACGAGGCGCTCGACAACATCGAGCCGGCGCAAAAGAGCTTCCCCGAGGACGACTCGCTGTTCGCGCACCGGCCGAAGCCAACGCCGACCTTCAAGCACACTGTGAGCGCGACGCCGGAAGCCGTCGACCGGCTGAAGAACCAAGAGGCGGTCACGCTTCGCGAGACGGATGACGGCAAAGTCGAGATCGCGGTGACCGGTCGGGTAGACGGCGAGCTGGAGAAGGCCATCGCGGCGACGATTCCCGAGCCCGAGCGTCAGGGTTTCGCGGAAGCCGTCGCGCGCTACCGCATCGAGGTGAAGGACCAGCTTTCCCCGGCCGCGCAGGGCGAGCCCTTCCAGGTTCCCCGCCTGATGACGCGGATTCAGGGCGAGCTCGAATTTGCCGACACCGACGTCTTCATGGAGTTCCACGACTGGTCCCTGCTCGACCATTCCCCGAAGCTCGGCGAGCGCGAGTTCGCGATCCGCGAGACGGCGCGCAGCTTCGAGATCGACCTCGACGGCAAGCATGTCACCTATACGTTCGCCGACGAGGAAGAGCAGCTTGCTCTCGACGTGCCTGTGGAAGGCTGGACGCCGGAGGCCCTGGTGCTGTGGCTCGACCGCCAGGTCCGCCAGCCGGACATCCATCAAGACGAGCTGCTGCGCTGGCTGCGCGAGGCCGTGGACCACATGATCAAGGCGCGCGGCTTGCACATCGCCGCGCTGATGCGCTGCAAGTTCATCCTCGCTCGCAAGCTGCGTGAGAAGCTGGAGGCGATCCGCCAGCAGGAGCGTGAGGGCATGTACCAGCGCACCCTCTTCGCGCCAGAGGCAAAGGTCGAAGTTTCCTTCGACAACGCCTTCGAGTTCGAGGGCGGAATGTACGCCGGCCAGCGGCGCTATCGCGGCCCTTGGCGGCCGCGCAGGCACTTCCTAGGCTCCGACGACGTGCCCGCCTTTGACGGCACGGACAATGGCGAGGAATTCCAGTGCGCGCAGGCCATCGACAGCCTGCCGGGGCTGAAGTTCTGGCTGCGCAATGTTGCCAGCCATCCCAATTCGTTCTGGCTGCCGACCGCGACCGGCAAGTTCTATCCGGACTTCGTCGCCGAGCTGGAAGATGGCCGCAGGCTTGTCGTCGAGTACAAAGGCGCCCATATCGCCGACAGCGCGGACACCGCGGAAAAAAGAACGATCGGACAGCTCTGGGAGCAGCGAAGCGAGGGTAAGGGCCTTTTCATCATCGCGGAGCGCGACGTGGGCGGGCGCGACCCGCGCCGGCAACTTCTCGACAAGATCGGCATGGCATAGACTGGGTCGTCCAAGGCACGATTGGAGCAAGACATGATCAAGGCGGTGATCCTGCTGAAGCGCAGGGACGGCATGAGCCTGCAGGCGTTCTCCGACTGGCTGCTGAAGGATCACGTGCCCCTGGCGCTGAAGCTGGACGGGCTGAAGCGCTACCAGGTGAACATCGCGCAGACCCCCGACGGCGCCTACGACGGCGTCAGCGAGCTGTGGTTCGACAGCGAGGACGCCATGCTGGCGGCCTATGGAACCGAGCACGGCAAGGCGGTGGCCGCCGACTCCCTCGCCCACGTGAAGTCTCGCGAGCGCCTGATCGTCGACGAGTTCCCCTACACACCCACCGGATAAGCGCCGATGTCCCTCGTCGTGCGCGTCGGCGGCGCCCGGGCTTCCTGGTGGCTGGAAACCCTGCGCGACCTGCTGCCCGAGCTGGAGGTCCGCGCCTGGGACGATCCCGGCGACCGGTCGCAGGTGGAATATGCGGTGGTCTGGCAGCCGCCGCCGGGCGGCCTCAAGACCTTTCCGAACCTCAAGGCCATCGTCTCCATGGGCGCCGGCGTCGACCATGTGCTGCGCGATCCCGAGCTGCCGCGCCACCTGCCCGTCATCCGCACCGTCGGCCCCGACCTCACCCAGCGCATGCGGGAGTATGTTCTGCTGCAGGTGCTGCGCTTCCACCGCCGCCTGCCCGAGATCGAAGACGCCTTGCGGCGCCGCGCGTGGGACCAGATCATCACGCCGACAGCGCAGCGCCGGCCGGTCGGCGTGCTCGGTCTCGGCAACCTCGGCGCCGACGGCGCGCGCCAGCTCGCCCAGGTCGGCTTTGCGGTGCACGGCTGGTCGCGCCGGCCGAAAGCCGTCGACGGCATCGCCTGCCACAGCGGGCCGGACGGCCTCGCCACGCTGCTGCCGCAGGTCGAGATCCTGGTCTGCCTGCTGCCGCTGACGCCCGAGACCACCGGCATCCTGAACCGGCGCCTGTTCGCGCAGCTCCCCAGGGGAGCCTGCCTCATCAATGCCGGGCGCGGCCAGCACCTGGTGGAGGACGACCTCATCCCGGCGCTGGACTCCGGGCAGCTCGGCGGTGCCACCCTCGACGTGCTGCAGGTCGAGCCGCCGCCGGAGGACCACCCCTTCTGGCGCCACCCGAAGATCCTGCTGACGCCGCACGTCGCCAGCCTCATCGACCCGGAATCAGGGGCCAAGCTGATTGCCGCCAACGTGAGACGGCTGATCGCCGGCGAGCCGGTGCCCGACAGAGTGGATGTGGCGCAGGGGTATTAGGCGGGGGCATACGAAGGGTGCTGCATCAAGGCAGTGCGTCCTTCGAGACGCCCGTCCGGGCTATCGCCCGGCCGTGCTCCTCAGGATGAGGTAAGTCTTTGCTGGCAGTAAGAAAGCACCTCATGCTGAGGAGCCCGCGCCAGCGGGCGTCTCGAAGCACGCACGACGGATGTCCAGCGCATCCCGACAGCCTCCCCCGCGACTCTTTTCGCCATTAGGGGTATCCGCCGACGCGAGGCTTCTCCCGCTCCTGCTCCCGTACTATGCTCTTCCGCGCCGAGCGGGGAGAAAGCATGCGCGGCTGGAGGGAAGCAGCGATTACGATCGCCGCCGTGCTGCTGTGGCTGGGCCCGGCGGCAGCGAAGGATGCACGCCCGGAGATCGCCTACCTGGTGGTCGACGCCGCCAGCGGCACCGTGCTGGCGGCGCAGAACGCGACGCAGCCGCGCTATTCGGCCTCGGTGACCAAGGCGATGACCGCCTACATGGTCTTCGAGGCCCTCGACGGCGGGCGCCTGGCGCTCGACCAGAGGGTCGCCATCTCCGCCAAGGCGGCCGCCCAGCCGCCGACCGAGCTCGGCCTGCGCACCGGCGGCAAGGCGACGGTGAAGCTGCTGCTGGAGGCGCTCATCGTGCGCTCCGCCAACGACGCCGCCGTGGCGCTCGCCGAGGCGGTCAGCGGCAGCGAGGCCGCTTTCGCCACCGCCATGACGCGCAAGGCCCAGGATCTGGGCATGACCCAGACGGTCTTCGCCAACGCCTCCGGCCTGCCCGACGCGGCCCAGGTGACCACCGCGCGCGATCTTGCAATGCTGGGGCGCGCGCTGGTGGCCGACTTCCCGGACCGCTACGGCCTGTTCAGCAAGACCTACGTCGTCTTTGGCGACGGCTCGCAGCCGACGCTGAACGGCTGGCTCTCCGCCTACCGCGGCGCCGAGGGCATCAAGACCGGCTTCACCTGCGGCTCGGGCTACAACCTTCTCGCCGCCGCCAGCCGCCAGGGCCGGCGCCTGATCGGGGTCGTCCTCGGCGCCAGGACCGGCGGGAAACGCAACGCGCTGATGCGCAAGCTGATGGATGCCGGCTTTGCCGCGCCGGCGGACGGCTCGGGGTCCATGCTGCTGTCGGCGCTGCGCGGCGCCCCGCGCAGCCTCGTCCCCTACGTGCTCGCCAACGGCACCTGCGCCGTGGCGCCCAGCGCCGGCACCGAGATGATGGCCAGGGGCGAGCTGCCGGGCTGGGGTCTGGTGTTCGGCTCCTTCGTCAGCAAGAACGAGGCGAGTACCCGCATCAAGGAGAACCGCTCCGCGCTCGAGGACGTGGTGCGCGCGGGCAAGCCGGCCATCCTGGCGCGCACCTCCATCGCCACCCATCGCTACAGCGCCCTGCTGGTCGGGCTGGAGCAGGACGACGCCGGCTCGGCCTGCCGGCACCTGCAGGCGATGGGCATCTACTGCCTCGCCGTGCCACCCAAGCTGCTGAACAATCCGCACGCGCTCTGGCGGTAGCCCGGCGGGACGCTACAATGCGCCCATGACCGAAGCCGAGAAGATGGTGGCGGGCCTGCCCTACGACATCATGGCGCCTGAGTTGAAGGCGCTGCGCCGCAAGGCGCACCAGGCGATCTACGCCTACAACCGCTCCGACCCGCTCGAAGACGCGCCGCAGAGCGAGAGCCTCGCCGGCCTGCTCGGCAGCCTCGGCAGCGACGTCTTCGTCGAAACGCCGTTCCGCTGCGCCTACGGCGTGAACACCCATCTGGGCGACGGCGTCTACATCAACACCGGCTGCGTCATTCTCGACTGCGCGCGCGTCGAGATCGGTGCCAAGACGCTGCTCGGCCCGGCGGTGCAGATCTACACGGCGATCCATCCGCTCGATCCCGTCGAGCGCGCCGCCTTCGTGGAAAGCGCGAAGCCGGTCACCCTCGGCCGCAACGTGTGGATCGGCGGCGCGGCGGTGATCCTGCCGGGCGTCAGCATCGGCGACAACGCGGTGATCGGCGCCGGCAGCGTAGTGACGAAGGACGTGCCGGCCGGCTGCGTCGTCGCAGGGAACCCGGCAAAGATGATTCGCGAGATCGGGTAAGACCCCTCACCCTACGCTCTCTCCGCCCCCCACTCGTCACCCTCGGGCTCGACCCGAGGGTCCAGGGCAAGTGACGGGGCGGTTGCCCTGGATCCTCGTGTCAAGCACGAGGATGACAGAAGGAAAAAGTGGTTCGGCCTGGGCGTCTTGTCTCCGCTTCTCAGAACGACACGCACTGCGTGGGGCCATCGACGCGCATGACGCTTTCCTGGTCGAAGCGGTCCTTGTAGGCGGCGCGGATGTCCTCGATGGCGGTGTGCTTCTCGGCGGAGGGCTCGTAGAGAATCACCAGCACGGTCGAGGTCTCCTTGGTGATGATGCCGCGGCTGTTGCGCCACTGGCCGTTGCCCTCGAGCACCGTGAGGCCGTCGGGAAAGCGCGGCGTCACCTCCTCGTCGAGAAAGGCGGCCCACTCCGTCTCGGTGACCGGCGCGCCGCCCGGCCGCTGGGTGCCGAAGTAGAGCTCGAGCCGCGCCATCGGGAAGGCGCCGTCGGCGCAGTCCGTGGCCTGTCCCTGCGCAGCGCAGGCGGCGAGCAGGGTCAGCAGAAGGACCGGCAACAAGCTGCGACGGAAGGACATGAAAGACCTCCAAGCGGTTCAGGTTATGGGTTTCTAGATCGGATCGTGGGCAGATGGAACCGCGGCGCGGTTCCATCTGCCCACGTGAATCCGATCTACTTCAAAAGGGTAGAGCAGATTCACAGGGTCGGTGGATCGCCTCCGGCGATTCCACCCGACCCTGATCTGCTCTAGGCCCGCGGCGTGTCTGCCTTCACGCCCTCGCCCGGCAGCGTGAAGGGCGCCGGGGCGGCGGCGCCGGCGACCGGCTGGGAGACGTCGGCAATACCCCAGCACTGGCCTGTCGCCGGATCGCGCGCGACCCCCGAGGGGCAGGCGTAGAGCTTCGGGAAGACGAGCTGCTGCGCGACCTCCAGCGTGAAGACCTTGCGCAGCTCGGCGAGCGCCGCCTCCCCCATCGCCGGGTCGGCACGCAGCGAGCCTCTGGCCGAGGCGTCGATGCGCGGCGTGTGGAAGGCTTCCTCCAGCGACAGGCCGTAGTCGAGCATGAGCGCCGCGAGCTGGGCGGTGCAGGGCACGATGTGGTTGGCGCCCGAGGCACCGACGGCGAAGAGCGCCGCGCCGTCCCGCGTCGCGATGGTCGGGCACATATTGGAGGAATTGATGCGCTTGCCGCCGGCGAGCGACACCGGGTTGCCCGGCCGCGGGTCGAAGTAGGCGACGGCGTTGTTCATCAGGATGCCGGTCTGCGGCAGCACGACGCCGCTACCGAAGCGGTTCAGCAGGGTGTAGGTGAGCGCCACCATGTTGCCCTCGCTGTCCACCGCGCTCATGTGCGAAGTGCAGCCGCCCTGCTGGTCCCCTCCCTTTTCACCCAGGCCCACCTTCGCCTTGTGGGTAGCGAAGGCGGCATCGAGGCCGCGGGCGTAGGCGATCCAGGTGTCCGCGCCCACGGCGTTGCGCGGCGCAAGGTTCCGCTCCACGTAGGCCAGCATGTCGAGGAGGCGCTGGCCGCCGGAGACCGCGCCGGCGGTGTGCAGCTCGGCGCCGCGGTGGCGGCCGGTCAGCGGCTCCGGCTCCTCCACGGCATAGGCGGCAAGATCGTCGGTGGTGATGCGCGATCCGCCGGACCGGAGGTCGGCGGCGATACTGTCGGCCAGCGCCCCTTCGTAGAAGGCGCGCGGGCCTTCCGCCGCCAGCGTCTTCAAAGTGGCGGTCAGCGCCGGCAGTGGGCGAAAGCTCTCCGGCTTGGCCGGAGCGCCGTCCGGCAGGTAGAGCGCGCTCGCGACCGGGTCGCGGCGCAGCAGGTCCATGGCGAGCCCAATCTGCAGGGTGCCGTGCCAGTCCACCGGCAGGCCGCGCCCGGCGAGGCGGATCGCCGGTGCCAGCACGCGCGCCCACGGCAGCCGCCCGAAGCGCTCCAGCGCATGGCCGAGGCCGGCGACGGCGCCGGGCACGGTGATCGAGCCGTAGCCGCGCTCGTTGGCGCGCCCCTTCACGCCGGGATAGAGCATCAGCGAGGGCGGCTCGGCGGAGTCGAGCGGGTAGTCGGCGCTGTCGATGGCCTGCGGCAGCCTGCCCTGGAAGTTCACCACCCGGGCGCGCTTCTCCCGCGCCAGCCAGATCACCATGAAGCCGCTGCCGCCGAGCCCGCACATCCAGGGCTCCACCGCGTTCAGCGCCATGGCGCAGGCGACCGCGGCATCGACCGCGTTGCCGCCCTCGGCCAGCATGGCCGCGCCGGCGCGCGCCGCCAGCCAGTGCTGCGCGGCCACGGCACCCTGCTCCGACGTTACGGCGGACTTGCGCACCCGCCACTGCTCGACGTTGTCGTTCACGCTGCCGGTCCTCACCGCTGCCCCAGGATGCTCGCAACCGCCACGTTAGCGGCCAGCCGGCGCAGGGGCCAGCCGGGAAAGCCGGTTCGCTCGCGGCGCTTGACGGCGGTGTAGGTGGGCCGGGCATGTTCGGCGAACAGCACGCGCCTGCCCGGCGGGAGCCGCCCTGCCGTGCTGGCCGGCTAGAAGCGCGCCCTGAAGCCGACGGTGACGAGGTTTCGGCTGAAGTCCTCGCCCTCCTGGTTCGACCACCGCTCCTCGTGCCGGTAGTCCGCCAGGAGGGAGAAGTTGCGGTTCAGCAGATACTCCAGCGACAGCGAGGCGATGGCTCGATCGTCGGTGCGGTCGTTGTTCTGGAAATCGTCGTTGATGTACTGCAACCGGCCGCCGAGCAGCAGGTCCCGCTGCAGTTCCTGCTGCACCTCGAATTCGGCAGTGGTCTGGGTCTTGGACGAGGCGCTCGACGTGCTGGTGGCGAGATCGCGCCGCGAGGCGCGGCCGAACAGCGTTGTCCGCGGCGTCACATACCAGATCGCCTCGCCGCCGAAAATCAGGTCGACCCGGCTGTCGAAACGCGAATCGTCATAGTCGTTGGCAATGAAGCCGATATCGAAGTTCACATCGAACAGCGGGCTCAGCTCGGTGTCGATCCCGACCAGCGCGCCGGCCGCCAGGGAGTCCCGGTCGGCGCCGGCGGAGTTGTCCTCGTCGAAGTCGCGCCGCCGCACGAAGGGCTCCACCTTCACATCGGTCAGGACCGAGACCTCGTAGCCGACCGGCAGGCCGAAGCGGAACTCCTGACGGTCGCGGTCATCGTCGCCGCTGGTGAAATAGTCGTCGCGGCGGGCGTCCCCCTCGAGGCCGAAGAACAGGCGGTTGATCCGATGGATGTATTCGCCGCCCAGAGCGAAGCGGTTGAACTGCGTCGGCTCCTCGTCGTCGTCTTCCTCCGGATCGTCGCGGCCGACCGCCTGCCGGCTGTGCTCCGCCGTGAGCATGGCCGTATCGCGTCCGCCCAGCTCGAACTCTATGGTCGGGACCAGGGAGTACTCGGTGCGGTCCTGCTCGTCGTTGTCGAGGAACTTCTCGTGACGCACCTGCGCATCGAAGGTGAAGTCGTGGCGCGTCCACTCGCTGCGGAGCAGCGCGCCGCCGGTGATCGCGGTGATGAAATCCGCCTCTTCGTCGTCCTCTTCGGCAAAGATGTTGTCGTCGTAGGTCTCGGATACCGTAAGCGAGGGGAACAGCCTGAAGCCGCCGAGGTCGAGGCCCTTGGGATCGAGCCCCTCGCGCGGCTGGTCGAACACCGCGACCGGCTCGTCGCCTTCCTGCGCCTGCGCGGCGCCGAGCACGCCGAGGCCCGCCGCGCCCGCCAGCAGCGAGGGCAGCAGCGACCGCCGGAGCGCGGCCGTGTATTTCCCCCGGGTGCGGATGGCCGCCGCCTAGAAGAAGCGTTCGTGGACGTTCACCACGTCCCCGGGTTCCACGAAGTCCAGCGGATCCGCCCGAAACTCGGACATCTGGCCGTCGACCAGCCGCGTGATGGAGACAGCATCCTCTTCGGCGCGGAAGGTGAAGCCGCCGGCCATCGAGACCGCCGTCAGCACCGTCATGCGCGGCACATAGGGATACTGCCCCGGCGCGCGCGTCTCGCCGAGGATGAAGAACGGCCGGTAGGTGACGACCTCTGCCGTGACGTTGGGATTGACCAGGATGCCCTCGCTGAGCTGACGGGCGATCTCCTCCTCCAACTCGGCGACCGTGCGTCCCTCGGCATCGACCGCGCCGATGAGCGGCACGGTGATCGCCCCGGAATCGCTGACGATGTACTCCTGGCTGAGCTCATCCTGGCCGAACACCTGGAGCCGCAGGCGATCACCCGCCCCCAGCGTGTAGGCGCCGTCCTCCGATTCCGGCAACGGCGGCAGTGAAGAGAGCTGTCCCGCGCAGCCGGCCAGAAGCAAGAGCAAGCCAAAGGCAGCGCAGATCCCCTGCGCGTATCCCCCCGATCCCATGCGATTCTCCTTTTGGACGTTCCTTACCCTGCTCGTTGTCAACCGAGCGGCTATAGCCCGGCGCTACCTGGCCAGTCACCTCTCTCGGCGGCCACGGCAACCGGCCGCGGGCCACGCACCGTCGGCTTCTCGGAAGCCGGCACCAGCGGTTGCAGTCGCGGGCCGCGCAGGCGCGGCGGCAGGGCCGTCACCGGCCAGACCTCGGCCACCGTCAGGAGAGCCCCCGCCAGGCCGGCTTCGGGACCGTCCTCCAGGGCGTCCAGCACCGCCGGCTGCAGCAGGTAGCGGCCGACCGCCGAAGTGGCGA
>DATCXZ010000284.1:0-4337 GCA_036570545.1 Kiloniellaceae bacterium | reverse complement strand
CCAGCGCCTTGGCGAGGCCGTCGGGCAGGCCGGACGACCACTGCTCGGTGCCGATCTCGCGCAGGCCGGGGCCGAGGGCGAGCAGCACGCGGGCTGCGGCCTCGGCCGCCGTCTCGTGGTCGCCGTGCCCCTCGAAGCGGGCGTTGCGCACTTGGTTGGCGATGGTGACGCGCTCCATGGCCCGGGTCACCAGCACCACCTCGCCCTGCAGCGGCACGATCAGCATGTGCGGCGCGAAGTAGCCCCAGTGGTCGAGGCCGGTCAGGTAGAAGATGTTCTCCGGCGCGGACAGCAGCACGGCATCGAGCCGGCGCTCCAGCATGAAGGCGCGCACCGCCGCCAGCCGGGTGTCGTATTCCTGGCCAGAGGTCCCAAGCAGCTCAGTCATCGCCCTGCCCCTCCCGAGGCACAGCGGCCGGCGGGCCGGCCGGAAATCGTTGTACACAACTGGATGAGAATAACGCCGGGGAATGACGGATACGCAACAGCTTTCAGCAGACACCTGGGTACGTTGTATACCTTTCATTGCAGCAGAACCTGAGTTCTGCCAGACTTCGCTGCTCTAACCGAGGTCTGGCGCGAAAGACGCAAGGGCCGGAAGCGGGGCTCCCGGCCAAGGCACCACGAGAGACGAGACAGGGAGACAAAGATGAAAGAAGGAATAGCTATCAGCCGCCGCCTGGCCATGCTGGCCGCCGCGGGCCTCGCGACGCTGACCATCGCGGGCGCCGTCGCAGGGGACGCGCTGGCGCAGTCGACGCTGGAGAAGGCGCGCGAGGCGGGCTTCATCCGCATCGGCTTCGCCAACGAGGCGCCCTACGGCTTTGCCACGCCTGACGGCAAGCTGACCGGCGAGGCACCGGAGGTGGCCAAGGCGGTGCTGAAGAAAATGGGCATCAACGAGGTCGACGGCGTGCTCACCGAGTTCGGCTCGCTCATCCCGGGCCTGAAGGCAGGCCGCTTCGACATCATCGCCGCCGGCATGTTCATCACCCCCGCGCGCTGCAACGAAGTGGCCTTCTCCGAGCCCTCCTACGGCATCGGCCAGGCCTTCCTGGTGAAGGAAGGCAATCCCGACGGCATCGCCGACTACGCCAGCATCGCCGAGAACGACGACCTGAAGCTGGCGGTGATGGCCGGCGCGGTCGAGGTCGGCTACGCCAAGAGCGCCGGTGTCGAAATGGGCCAGCTCGTCGTGCTGCCCGACCAGTCGAGCCTGGTGAAGGCGGTGCAGGCCGAGCGCGCCAACGCGGCCGCGCTGACGGCGCTGTCGATCGCCGACATGGCCTCCAAGAACGACGGCGTCGAATCCACCCCGCCGTTCGGCGAGGTCGCCGGCAAGTCGGTGAAGGGCCACGGCGGCTTTGCCTTCCGCAAGGAGGACAAGGAGCTCCACGACGCCTTCAATGCGGAGCTGAAGAAGTTCATCGGCTCGCCGGAGCACATCGCCCTGGTGACGCCGCACGGCTTCGGCGAGGGCTACCTCCCCAATAAGACGACCGCCGAGCTCTGCGCCGGCAACTAGCGGCAGAACCGAAGCCGGCCGGCGCCATCGGTGTCGGCCGCGCTTCGCCGGTGGGGGAAACCGCCTGCGATGAAATGGCTGCATAAGCACTGTGCGTCCTTCGGGACGCGCCGTCAGGCTGCTCGCCCGACCGCGCTCCCCAGGATGAGGTAAAGCTTTCATGGCAGCACGAACCGAGATGGCACCAAGAAAGAACCTCGTGCCGAGGAGCCCCACCAAGAGCCTTGGGGGGGCGTCTCGGAGCACGCACCGCGGCGCACCAGCCCCTGGAAAGGGCTGACGCCATGCAGACCAGGAGCATCATCGTCGTCTGCATCATACTTAGTTTCACGGCCGGCCTTGCCGTCGCCAGCTTCGCGGGCTTTCGCGAGTTCCTGCCGGGGCTGCTGGAAGGCGCGCGCATCACGGTGCTGATCACCGTGCTCGGCTGCGCGCTCGCCGTGGTCATGGCCTTCCTGGCCGCCATCGCCCGCATGTACGGCCCGGCGCCGCTGCGCTGGCTTGCCATCACCTACATCGAGCTGTTCCGCGGCACCTCGGCGCTGGTGCAGCTCTTCTGGCTGTTCTTCGTGCTGCCGCACTTCGGCCTCACGCTCGAACCGCTCACCGTCGCGGTGGCGGCGCTTGGCCTCAACGTCGGCGCCTACGGGGCCGAGGTGGTGCGGGGCGCCATCGATGCCGTGCCGCGCGGCCAGTGGGAGGCGACCATCGCCCTCAACATGAGCCGCATGGAGGCGCTGCGGCGGATCATCCTGCCGCAGGCGGTGGTGGCGATGATCCCACCTTGGGGCAACCTCTTCATTGAGCTCATGAAGGCGACGGCGCTGGTCTCGCTGATCACCATCGGCGACCTCACCTTCCGGGCATCGCAGATGAACCAGACCACCTATCGCACGGTCGAGATCTTCACCATCGTGCTGGTGTTCTACCTTGCCATCGCCTCGCTCATCACCGTCGGGATGCGTGCGCTGGAGCGTGCCGCTGCGCGCGGCGTGGCGCGCGGGAGGGCGCACTGATGTTCTGGGACTGGTCCTACACCTGGGAAATCGTGCCGATCCTCGCCGAGGCTTCGATCGTCACCATCGAGGCGACGGTGCTGGGCTTCATCCTCGCCGCCACGGTCGGCCTGCTGCTGGCCATCCTGCGCATGTCGCCGCGGCCGTGGATCTCGCTCCCGGCCGCCGGCTTCGTCGAGTTCGTGCGCTCGACGCCGCTGCTGATCCAGATCTTCTTCATCTTCTTCGTGCTGCCGGAGTTCGGCATCACGCTGGGGGCGCTGACCGCGGGCGTGCTGGCGCTCGGCCTGCACTACGGCAGCTACTGCTCGGAGGTTTACCGCGCCGGACTGGAGAACATCCCGCGCGGCCAGTGGGAAGCCTCCATCGCCCTCAATCTCAGCCCCTACCATACCTTTCGCGATGTCATCATCCCGCAGGCGATCCCGCCGGTGGTGCCGGCGCTCGGCAACTACTTCGTCGCCCTCTTCAAGGAGACGCCGCTGCTTTCGGCGATCGCCGTGCTCGAGCTGATGCAGACCGCGAAGATCCTGGGCTCCCAGACCTTTCGCTACACCGAGCCGATCACCCTGGTCGGAATCTATTTCCTGATCTTCAGCCTGGTCGCGGCCGCCCTCGTGCGCCGGCTGGAGTATTGGCTGAAATACCGCTGGAGGTAACAAGGGATGAACGACCAGCCGATGGTGCACTTCGAATCGGTGCGCAAGAGCTACGGGCCGCTCGTCGTGCTCGACGACCTCAACCTCAAGGTCGCGGCGGGGGAGAAGGTCGCCGTCATCGGCCCGTCCGGCTCGGGCAAGACCACCGTGCTGCGCATGCTGATGACGCTGGAGCGGATCAACGACGGCGTCATCTATGTCGACGGCGAGCCGCTCACCCACATGCCGCGCAATGGAGGGCTGGCGCCGGCGGATGCCCGCCATCTGCGCCGCATGCGCGGCAAGATCGGCATGGTGTTCCAGCACTTCAACCTCTTCCCCCATATGACCGCGCTGAAGAACTGCATGGAGGCGCCGGTCACCGTGCTGAAGCTGC
Organism: Kiloniellaceae bacterium; assembly: GCA_036570545.1. Lineage (GTDB taxonomy): Bacteria > Pseudomonadota > Alphaproteobacteria > Kiloniellales > Kiloniellaceae > Pelagibius. The sequence goes on along the minus strand of DATCXZ010000284.1, from coordinate 761 downwards.
CGAAGGCGGAGGCCGAGGAGCGTGCGCGCGAGCTGCTCAACATGGTCGGCCTCGGCGAGAAGCTGAACCATTTTCCCGGCCAGCTCTCCGGCGGCCAGCAGCAGCGTGTCGCCATCGCCCGCGCGCTCGCCATGCGTCCCAAGATCATGCTGTTCGACGAGGTCACCTCGGCGCTCGACCCGGAGCTGGTCGGCGAGGTGCTGAACGTGATCCGCAAGCTTGGCTCCGAGTTCGACCTCACCATGCTGATGGTCACCCACCAGATGGGCTTCGCCAAGGAATTCGCCGACCGCGTCTGCTTCTTCTACGGCGGTAGGATCTGCGAAGAGGGCCGCCCCGACGATCTCTTCAATGCGCCGAAGGAAGAGCGCACCCGCCAGTTCCTCAGCGCCGTTCTCGAAGCGACATGACCGTGCCCGCGCCGGCGCCCGAGCAGGACGGCGCGCCGGCGCAGCGCCCGTCGCCGGCGCAGGAGCGCTTCGCGCGCATCTACCACGCCCTGCGCGACCGCATCTGCCTGCTGGAGTATCCGCCGGGCCTGCGCCTCTCCGAGGAGGAGATCGCCCAGGAGTTCGACGTCAGCCGCACGCCGGTGCGCCGCGTGCTGGCGCGCCTCGGGTCGGAGGGGCTGGTGGAGGCCCGCCACGGCGTCGGCACCATGGTCACCAGCGTCGACATTCGCGGCCTCGAGCAGGTCTTCCAGCTTCGCATGGAGCTGGCCGTGCTCATCGGCCGCCTGTCGCCGCGGCCGCGCGGAGATC
>DATCXZ010000283.1:0-11437 GCA_036570545.1 Kiloniellaceae bacterium | reverse complement strand
TGGAGCTGAACCGGGACTATTCCGACAACAACTGGCCGAACATCACCCGCAAGGGCGAGCCGCCGGCCGATGCGGAGGAGCATCGCAGCGAGGCAGGCAAGTACGACAAGTACTTCTCCGCCAAGCCAGGCCAGGGCGACGCCCGCGACTGAGCGGGATCGCAACATGAGGAGAACCGCCATGATGAGTCCAACCCCCAGCAGGCCGTCCTTCGACCGCTTTGCCGGAGCCTGCAGGGCCGCGGTCTCCGCGCTCGGGCTGACGCCGGGCGCGCAGGGTTTCAGCAACCAGATCCGCTGGGCCATTGGCTTCGTCGCCGCGTGCAGCGTCCTCATCGGCCTTGCTCTCTTTATCCTCTGGGCGCTGGCCGGCTTCGGGGACCTGGGCGTGAGCGGCCACGGGCTGGTCGCGCTCATCCTCGGCATCGTGTTCACGACCGCGCTCGGAATCGGGCTGATGGCGCTGAGCTTCTACGGCGATCACGGCGAGTCCGACGACAAATAGCGACGGCGTCCCGAAGGAGCGGCCGGCGGTTCGGGCTTGCCTCCCGTCCGGGAAGCCGCTTATCCTATCGTCCTAAAGTTAGGATGATAGGATAAGCGCGTGACCGGCCTCGACCTTCGTCGCAGCCCCGTTCCCATGTACCTGCAGCTCTCGACACTGATGCGCCGGCGCATCAGTGTCGGCGAATGGCCGCAGGACATGCGCCTGCCCGCCCTCGAGGAACTGATGCAGGAGTTCGGGGTGGCGCGCGTGACGGTGCGCCAGGCGCTGGCCCTCCTCGAGGCCGAGGGCCTGGTGACACGCAAGCAGGGCCGCGGAACCTTCGTCACGGGCAGCCCGGAGGAGCGGCACTGGTTCGGCCTCGCCACCAGCTGGGACGCCCTGATCCGGATCATCGAAGGAACCCAGCCCCGCCTGCTCCACCTCGCGGAGGGCGTGCGCCTGCCCCCCGTGGCGGAGAGCGAGGGCCGCCCGGCCCCGGCCTATCGCCACATGAAACGCATCCACGTCAAGGATGACGTTCCCTACTGCGTCATCGACATCTATCTCGACCAGCGCATCTTCGACCAGGCGCCGGAGCGCTGCCGCAGCGAGACGGTCCTGCAACTTCTGACCGCCCTGCCCGGCGTCGAGATCGCCCGCGCCCATCAGACCCTGACCATCGGCAGCGCCGATCCCGACGTCGCCAGCCAGCTCAACATCCCGGTAAACGCGCCGACCGCCGAGGTCCACCGCTTCATCGCCGACAGCGATGGCTGCGTCATCTACGTCGCCGACATCGTCTATCGCGGCGACTTCATCCGCCTGGACATCGACCTTCTGGGCGGCAAGTCGCCATCGACAACCGTCAAGAAACCAACCCTTGGGAGGAAATCCAAGAAATGATCACGAAGCTCCGCCTGTCCGTTGCGGCTGCGCTCGCCGCCGCCGCCTTCGCCAGTTCCGCCGCGGCGGCCGACTGGCCGACCCAGGACGTCACCTACATCATCCCCTTCAATGCCGGCGGCGAGTCCGACGTCACCGCGCGCCTGCAGGAGCCGGGCTTCAAGGAGATCACCGGCCAGGGCTTCGTCATCCAGTACAAGCCCGGCGCCGGCGGCGCCGCGGCCTGGTCGCAGCTCAACTCCATGACCGCCGACGGCAACACCATCATGGGCTTCAACCTGCCGCACCTCTTCCTGCAGCCGATGACCGGCAAGGTCGGCTACGAAACCGACGACATCACGGTGGTCAACGTGTTCCAGCTCACACCGCACGCCCTCGTCGTCCACGCCGACAGCCCGATCAACACCCTCGACGAATACATCGCCGCAGCCAAGGAGGCGCCGGGCGCGATCACCGTCGCCGGCACGGGAACCTACTCCGCCAATCAGGTGGCGCAGGTGACCTTCGACAAGGCGGTCGGCATCAAGACCACCTACATCCCCTTCACCGGCACCTCCGCCACCACGGCGGCGCTGCTCGGAAAGCAGGTGAAGGCGCAGTGGTCGTTCACGACGGTCGGCGTCGAGCAGCAGGACAATGTCCGCATGCTGGGGGTCGCCATGGAAGAGCGCCATCCGCTGTTCCCCGACGTCCCGACCTTCAAGGAAAAGGGCATCGACCTTGTCGGCGGCGCCTACCGCGGCGTAGCGGTCCCGGCCGACGTGCCGGAGGACATGCGCCGGCAGATCTCCGAGGTCTTCGTGAACATCAACAAGCAGCCCAGCTTCGTCGAGAAGATGGCGGAAGGCGGCTACGTCCTGGTGAACGTCGGCTACGACGAGGTCCCGGCCTTCATGGAGAAGCTCGGCAAGGAGACCGTGGCGATCGGCAAGGAAATCGACCTGGTTCAGTAAGTCGGCCTCTATCGCCTGCGAGCCGGACTCCCCCGGACACTTCCCTGGGGAGTCCGGCTCGTAGCGTGACCGGTCGTGCCGCGGCCGACCCGGAGAACCCGCCCGGAGAACCCGCCAGGAGAACTCCATGGATATCCTCTCCCACCTGCTGGCGGCGCTCTCGCCGTTCCACCTGCTGCTGGCGGTCGGCGGCGTGGTCGCCGGCACGATCATCGGCGCGCTGCCGGGACTGACCGCCACCATGGCGATCGCCGTGCTGACGCCGCTGACTTTCGGCCTGCCGCCGGAATCGGCACTGGTCGCCCTCGGCGCCATCTATACCGGTGGCATCTACGGCGGCTGCTACGCGGCGATCCTCATCAATACGCCCGGCACGCCCTCCTCCATCGCGACGACCTTCGACGGCTTTCCGATGGCCAAGCGCGGCGACGGCGACCTGGCGCTGACCCTGGCCAACTTCGCGTCGGTCTGCGGCGGCCTCGTCGGCGCGCTGTCCCTGCTGCTGCTGGCACCGCCGCTCGCTCAGGTCGCGCTGGCTTTCGGGCCGGTCGAGTACTTCTGGCTGGCGATGCTCGGCCTCACCCTGGTGGCGGCGCTCTCCGAAGGCAGCCTGGTCAAGGGCATCATCGGCTGCTGCATCGGCCTGATGATCTCCATGGTCGGCTCCGCCATCGTGGGCGGAGACATCCGCTTCACGGCGGGCAGCCAGGCGCTGCTGGGCGGCGTGAACATCGTCGTCGCGATGATCGGGCTATTCTGCATTCCGGTGCTGATCGAGCTCGTGGCAACGCCGGACGCGCACCTGAAGGTCGACCAGAAGCTGCGTGGCTTCCGCATCGCCGAGGCTGTCGACATTGGCTGGAAGGGCAAGTGGAACCTGTTGCGCAGCTCGTCCATCGGCACGGTGATCGGAATTCTTCCGGCCGCCGGTGGCGCCATCGCCTCGCTCGTCGCCTACGCCGAGGCGCGACGCGCCTCCAGGACTCCGGAACGCTTCGGCCGCGGCGAGCCCAACGGTGTGCTCGCCACCGAGGCCGCCAACAACGCCACTGTCGGCGCCGGCTTCATCCCGACCCTGACCCTCGGCATTCCCGGCACGCCGCCCGACGCCATCATCCTCGGCGCGTTGCTGGTGCATGGCGTGCGCACCGGCCCGAACCTGTTCAACGAGCAGAGCTCGATCGTCTACACCTTCATGTTCGGCCTGCTGGTGGCGACGATCCTCATGCTGCCGATCGGGCTGCTGCTGGGACGCTACGCCTTCCGCACGGTGATCGCCGTGCCGAAGCACGTGCTGGTGCCGATGATCGCGCTGATGATGATCCTCGGCACCTACGCCATCCAGAACAGCCTCGGCGACGTCGGCATCATGCTGGGACTGGGTGTCGTCGCCTGGCTGCTGTCGCGCGTCGGCTTCGGACCGGCCCCGATAGTGCTGGGTGTCGTCCTGGGGCCGATCGCCGAGCAGGGCTTCGTGCAGGCCTGGCTGATCGGCGGCGCCACGGGCGAGCGCTTCGAGACCTTCTTCATGCGGCCGATCGCGGCGGCCATCATCGCCGCGGCCGCCTTGATCCTGCTCTATCCGCTGCTGTCCAAGCGGCTGAAACCGACGGTGACCGACAGTGAAGCAAATTCAAAATCCGAGTGAGAAGCTCGACACGAGCAGCCTGCTCACCGCCATTGCCGTGCTGGCCCTCTCCGCCTGGGTGCTCTGGGAGTCAGAGAGCTACAGCGAGCTGGCCGCCGCCTTCCCGCGAACCGTCGCACTCATCATGGCTGCGGCTTCGGTGGTGTTGATCGTGCGCTGCGTGCTGCGGCTCCAGCGGCCGGCCGAAGTGGAGGCCGGCTCGCGGCTGCACCGCGGGGCCCTCTTGCTGGTGCTCGTCGGCTGGGCGGTACTGATCCCGGTCGTCGGCTTCTTCCTCGCCAGCGTTGCCGGCTTCGTCGCGTCCGCCCTCACCGCCCGCTACGAACCTTGGTCGGCGCCGCGCTGGGCCGGTCTCCTGGCCATGGCCGTCGCCGCCGTCGGCGTGTTCTACGGACTGTTCTCGGAAGTGCTCCGGGTGCCCTTCCCACAGGGCTGGCTGTGGTGAGGATCGCCAGCGTCGACACCTTCGTCCTGCGGGCAAAGATCGATGTCCCGGTGCGCACCTCCTTTGGCACGATGGGCGACCGGCCCGCGGTGGTGCTGCGCCTGCGCGATGCCGACGGCGCCGAGGGCTGGGGCGAGGTCTGGTGCAACTTCCCCGGCTGCGGCGCGGAGCATCGCGGCCGGCTGGTCGCAACGGTGCTCGCCCCGCTGCTGATCGGGCGCAAGGTGGAAGACCCGGCGCTGGAGTGGCGCCGCCTCACCGATGCAACGCGCATCCTCGCGCTGCAGTCGGGCGAGGCCGGGCCCTTCGCCCAGGCCATCGCCGGCATCGACATCGCGCTGTGGGATCTCGCCGCGCGCCGTGCCGGCCTGCCACTCTGGCGGCTGCTCGATGGCGGCACCGAACACGACGCGGACGGCGGAGTGCCGGTCTATGCGAGCGGCATCAATCCGGAAGGCGCCGAGCGCCTGGTCGGCACGAAGCTGGACGAGGGTTACCGCGCCTTCAAGCTGAAGGTGGGCTTCGGCGAGGAGAGCGACCAACGCAGCCTGCGCGGCCTGCGCGCGCTGCTCGGCAGCGAGACGGCCCTCATGGTCGATGCCAATCAGGGCTGGACGGTGGAGCAGGCGCTGGCTGTCCTGCCGCTGCTGCGGCCCTTCGATCTCGACTGGCTGGAGGAGCCGCTGGCTGTGGACGCGCCGGCTGCGGACTGGGCCCGGCTTGCCGAGGCCTTCCCGATTCCCCTGGCTGCCGGTGAGAATCTTCGCGGCGAAGCGGCGTTCGACGCTGCGATCGACGGCGGGGCTCTGTCGGTGGTGCAGCCCGATGTCGCCAAGTGGGGCGGCGTCAGTGGCTGCTTCGCCGTCGCGCGGCGGGCGCTGACGGCGGGACGGGTCTACTGTCCGCACTATCTCGGCGGCGGTATCGGCCTCGCCGCATCGGCGCACCTGCTGGCGGCCGCGGGCGGCGACGGCCTCCTCGAGATCGACGCCAACGCCAATCCCCTGCAGGGCGGCCTCTGGCCGGCGATGCCGGAGCTCGACGACGGGCGCCTGATGCTTCCGGAACTGCCTGGACTGGGAGTCGAGCCCGACGCGCAGACGCTGCAGCGTCACCGGGTCGCCTAATCTGGCGGGCGACGGCCCCCACGCGTCCGCAGGCTATACTTCCGTACAGTTGCTCGGGTCATGAGCAAAAGACCATACTGCGCCTCGATCCAACGAGAGGAACAATCGGACCATGCCCAAGCTGACGATGAAGGACGGCACCGAGCTCTACTACAAGGACTGGGGCAGCGGGCAGCCGGTGGTGTTCAGCCACGGCTGGCCCCTCAGTTCCGATGCCTGGGAGGCGCAGATGATGCTCCTCGCCGCCCAAGGCTATCGCACCATTGGCCATGATCGCCGCGGCCACGGCCGCTCCAGCCAGCCCTGGCACGGCAACGAGATGGATACCTACGCCGACGACCTGGCGGCGCTGATCGAGCATCTGGACCTCGAAGACGCGATCCTCGTCGGCCATTCGACCGGCGGCGGCGAGGTGACCCGCTACATCGGCCGCCACGGCACCAAGCGCATCGCCAAGGCGGTGCTGGTCGGCGCCGTGCCGCCGCTCATGCTGAAGACCGAGGCTAACCCCGGCGGCCTGCCGATCGACGTCTTCGACGGCCTCCGCGCCGCCTCGCTGGCCGACCGCTCGCAACTCTACAAGGATCTCGCGTCGGGACCATTCTTCGGCTTCAACCGACCGGGCGCGAAGGTCTCTCAGGGCATGGTCGACGTGTTCTGGCTCCAGGGCATGATGGCCGGCCACAAGAACGCCTATGACTGCATCAAGGCCTTCTCCGAGACCGACTTCACCGAAGACCTGAAGGAGTTCGATGTGCCGACCCTCTTCATCCATGGCGACGACGACCAGATCGTGCCCATCGACGCGGCGGCCCGGGCTGCGACGAAGCTGGTGAAGGGCTCGACCCTCAAGGTCTATCCCGGCGGCAGCCACTCGCTGATGGACACCGAGCGCGACAGGCTCAACGCCGATCTCCTGAATTTCATCAAAGGCTGACCAACCGTAACCCGACTTCAGCGGACAACGGGCGCTTCTGAGACGTTGTCTTCAGTCGAAGAGGCCGCGGGCCGCCGGCTGCCGCAGCCGGTCGTCCGGCACGGCGACGGTGATCGCGTCGAGGCCCGCAGCCTCCGATGAAGCCAGCGCAGCCGCGGCGGCGAGAAAACGCTCGGCCTCCGTCGGCTCGACCAGACCATCCGTCAGGCTGCGGAACTTGGCGATATAGTCCGCGCCCGCGAAGGGATGGGCGCCGCGCGGATGGGCGTCGGCAACCGCGATCTCCTCCTCCAGAGTGCTGCCGTCCTTGAAAGTGACGACGACACGCGCGCCGTGATCCTTGTCGAGCGGTGCCGGCTCGGTGAAGCGCCGCGTCCACTCCGGGTCCTCCACCGTGCGCACCTTGCGCCACAGGCGCACGGTGTCATCGCGCGCCGCGCGTTGCGGCGCGTAGCTCGCCTCGTGGTCCCAGCGGCCGTCCTGCAGCGCGACGGTGAAGATGTACATGATGGAATGATCGAGGGTCTCGCGGCTCGCCTTGGGGTCGTGCTTCTCGGGATCGCCGGCGCCCGAGCCCATGACCAGGTGGGTCAGCCGCTTGGAGTGGAGCACGATCTCCTCCACCGCCTCAACGTCCTGGATCTTGGAGCGCATGCGGAAGGCGAGGTCGATGAGCGCCTGGCCGTGGTAGCCGGCGGAGTGCTCCTTCGGATAGGTCTCGAGGATGGCGCGCTTGGGCTCGCCCGGCTCCGGCAGCGGCACCTGGCAGACCATCTCCGGCCCGCCCAGCAGGATGGCGAGGATGCCGTAGTCGCCCTCGTAGATCGGGGCCGGGCTGCTCTCGCCGCGCAGCGCGCGGTCGACGGCATCGATGGCGATGCGCCCGACGTGGCCCGGCGCGTTGGCCTTGTAGGAAGAGATCGTGCCCTTGCGGATCTGACGCGTCGACACCGAGAGGTGGGCGGCGAGATTGATCGCCTGGTAGAGCGTCGCCGTGTCGAGGCGCAGCATGGCGCCGATGCCGGCAGCCACCGCCGGGCCGAGATGTGCCACATGGTCGATGCGGTAGGAATAGAGGGCGATGCCCTTCCCCAGATCGACCTGCACCTCGTAAGCGGTGACGATGCCGCGCAGCAGGTCCGGGCCGCTGAGCCCCTTCTGCTGGGCCACCGCGATGAGCGGCGCGATGGTGTCGCCGGGGTGGCTCGACTCTTCGGCGAAGAAGCTGTCGTTGAAATCGAGCTCGCGAATCGCGGTGGCATTGGCGTAGGCCGCCCAGGCGCAGTCGAAGCGCTGCTCTGCGGGCAGGCCGAGCAGCGTGGCACCGCGCGCGCGCGGATGCGCCAGCGCCTGGCCGCGCGCCGCCATCACCGGCGCCCGGTTGATCGCGGCGAGCGCTACCGCGTGGTCGTCGATGATGCGGTTCACCGCCATCTCGGCGGCGGCTTGGTCGAGCGGCGCCGGATCGGCCGCCGCGGCGGCGATCTTCCAGGCGAGCTGGTCTTCCCGGGCCAGGCGTTCGCCCGGCCGCTGGACGCGGACCTCGTGCAGCTTCATGCCTGGGCCTCGGTGCTCTCGCCCTCGGCGGCCTGGCGTCTGGCGCTGCGGATGTCGCGCCAGGCGGAGCCGATGACGAAGACCAGCGCCGTGATCAGCAGCCCCAGCGACACCGGGTCCTGCAGGAACACGATGTGGTCACCGCTGGTCAGCAGCAGCGAGCGCCGGTAGTTCGCCTCGATGAGGTAGCCAAGCACCAGGCCCAGCACCAGCGGCAGGAAAGGAAAGCCGAACTGTCGCATCAGGTAGCCGGCCGCGCCGGCGATCAGCACCACGACGAGGTCGAAGAGGCTGTGGTCGATGGTATAGACGCCCGAGAAGATAAGCGCATAGATCCCCGCCATCAGATAGGGCTTCGGCCGGTTCACCAGCCAGATCGTCGGCGTCAGAATCAGCATGCCGATAAGGAGCATCGAGATGTTGGCGATGAAGAGGCCGCCGAAGAGTCCATAGATGATGTCGGGATGCTTCTCGAACAGGAGCGGGCCTGGCTGCAGGCCGTGGATCAGCAGGCCGCCGAGCAGCACCGCCGTCGAGTTCGAGCCGGGAATGCCGAAGCTCAGCGTCGGCACCAGCGCGGTGCAGGCGACGGTGTTGTTGGCCGCTTCCGGCGCGGCCACGGCTTCCGGGGAGCCCTTGCCGAACTCCTCCGGATGCTTCGACCAGCGGCGCGCCTCGTTGTAGGACATGAAGGAGGCGATGGTGCCACCGGCGCCCGGCATGCAGCCTTCGAAGATGCCGATGGTGCTGCCGATGAAATTGGGCTTCAGCAGCCTCTTGTGCATCTTCAGACTGGGCAGCTTCATGCGGGTCTGCATGTTCCCCGTCTTCGACCAATCCGGCTCGCTCGCCTGCACCAAAAGCTCGCTGACCGCGAAGACGCCCACCATCACCAGAATGAAGGGTATGCCGCCAAGCAGCTCGGGGCTGCCGTAGGTGAAGCGGCTGACGCCGGAGAGCGGATCGGTGCCGACGGTGGCCACCATCAGCCCGATCACGCCGGCCATGAGGCCCTTGATGAGCGAGCCCTCCGACAGCGAGGCGATAACGCTGATGCCCAGGATGCCCAGCGCGAAGTAGGCCGGTGGCGTGAACACCAGGGCGACCTTCGCCAGCGGCTCGGTCAGGCAAACCAGGAAAATGAGCCCGATGAGTCCGCCGATGACGCCGCAGATCAGCGAGATGCCGAGCGCTTCGCCGCCGCGGCCCTGCTTGTGCATCTCGTAGCCGTCGATCGCGGTGGCGGCGGCAGCGTTGGTGCCCGGCGTGCGGATGAGGATCGCTGGGATGGAGCCGCCGTACTCGGCGCCGACATAGGTCGAGGCCAGCAGCACGATGGCTGTCATCGGCTCCAGCGCGTAGGTGAAAGGCAGCAGCAGGGCCATGGTGATGGAGGGCGAGATGCCCGGCAGCGCGCCGCCGAGGATACCCCAGGCCACGCCGCCCATGGCCACGAAGATGGCGGGCGTCGTGGTCAATGCCTGCCAGGCGTAACCGAGACCTTCCATGCTTTAACTATTCCCTTGCCGCGGCTTCAGCCCTGCAGCGTCCCGAGCAGGCTCGGCCAGATGCCCGCCGGCAGCGGAACATTGAGGACCTGGACGAAGAGCAGGTAGAAGAAGAGGCCGCCGAGGCCGGCGATGACGGCGGGCTTGGCACCGAATCGCGCTCCGATGTAGAGCGCGACCCCCAGCATCAGCCCGATGATCGACAGCATGTAGCCGAGGTAGGGCACCACCAGCAGGTAGCAGATGCCGAAGGCCAGCATGCCGATCGCCCGCAGGTGCCGGTACAGCGCCGACGGCTCATCTTCTTCCGCCGGCTCTTCCGCCGGCGCCGGCGCAGCGGGCCGGCCCACCACCGAGCGCCTCAGCGCCAGGCTGCGCAGGATGAGCAGCACGGAGAGCCCGCCCAGCGCATAGCCCAGCGACTTCGGGAGCCCCGCCGCCGTCACCGGCCCGTCGAGCGGGCTGATGCGGATGCCGTCGGCAGCGATCCAGTAGACGACGGCAAGGACGAGGAAGACGACTCCGATCCAGGCATCCCTAGGCATGGCGATGCGCTTCATCGTGCCGCGCTTTCCCGTCCCCCGCTCACCTCACGCCCCTTATCCGTCACTCGATGATGCCGTACTGCTTGAAGAAAGCCTGCTGCTCCTCGGCGAAGGCGTCGATGAACTTGGCGTACTCCTCGTGCGCCATGAACTCCGGCACCAGGCTCTGCGCGCGGTACCATTCCTGGAACTCGGGGTCCTTCAGCACCGACTGGATGCCCTGCTCCCACTTGGCATAGATCTCGTCCGGCAGGTTCTTGGGCCCGGCGATGCCGCGGAACTTGTTCACCACCAGGTCGATGCCCTGCTCCTGCGCGGTCGGCACGTCGGGGAACTGCTCCAGGCGCTGCTTGGTGTAGGTGGTGATGATCCGCACTTCCTTGGCCTCGAGCTGGGCCGAGAGTTCCTGGACCTCGCCGATGCCGAGATCGACGGTGCCGTTCAGCACGCTGATCAGCAACTCGCCGCCGCCGTCGTGGGTGACCACCGGCGCCTCGATGCCGACGAGCGACTTGAACTTCTCCATGACCTGGCGATCGAGCGAGCCGGGCGTGGTGACGCCGAACGTCACCGAGCCGGGCTCGGCCTTGGCCTTCTCCACCACTTCGTCCAGGCTTTCGAAGGGACTGTCGGCGCGCACGTAGACGATCTGCGGGTCGAGGAAGACGTTCACCACCGGCGCCAGGTCCTTGTAGGTGTAGTCCGGCGAACTGAGCAGCGAGGTGTTGATGAAGGTCGGCGTGGTGCCATAGAAGATCGAGCCGTCGGCCGGCGCGGTCGCGAGCTTCGCCATCGCTTTGGCGCCGCTGCCGCCCCGCACGTTCTCCACCACGAAGCTGGTGCCCATGTGCTTGGCGAGGTACTTGTTCATCTCGCGCAGGAACACGTCGGTGCCGCCGCCGGCGGCGGAGTGCGTCACCAGGGTGACGTTGTCGATCGGATAGCTTTGCGCGGCGGCCTGGCCGGCGCCGGCTACGAGCGCCGCGACAGCGGCGGACGCAGCAAGACTGCGGAGTCCTGACTTCATGACTTTATCCTCCCGTGAATTTTTTATCGTCGGCCCGTCCGCCGCACGGCGGCGCAGGCATCGATCGCTTCCTTGGTCCCTTTTTCCCAAGTTCTCGCTGGATTGTCAATTGCCGACAATCTACGAATAACCTGCGGAACAGGTTGGCAGGAGGATCTATGACGACGAAAACCATCACGGCGGAGGTCGCCGCGCACATCGCCGCGGCCGCGGCGGCGCCGCTGCCGGCGGCGGTCATGCTGCGCGCCCGGTTGCATCTGCTCGACAGCCTCGCCGCCATCGTCAGCGGGTCGCGGCTGAA
>DATCXZ010000282.1:0-7836 GCA_036570545.1 Kiloniellaceae bacterium | reverse complement strand
GCCATGCGCGGTGGTTGGCGGCGGCGGCGCGAAGGGGCGGCCGAGCCGCTCTGCGGCGGCAAAGCGCCCGGCCAGCAGGCCGATGGCGGCCGATTCCACATAGCCCTCGACGCCGGTGATCTGGCCGGCGAAGCGCAGGCGCGGCAGCGCCTTCAGGCGCAGCCGGGCGTCGAGCAGGCGCGGCGAATTGATGAAGGTGTTGCGATGCAGGCCGCCGAGGCGCGCGAACTCGGCGTTTTCCAGGCCGGGAATGGTGCGGAAGATGCGGGCCTGCTCGCCGTGCTTCAGCTTGGTCTGGAAGCCGACGATGTTGTAGAGCGTGCCGAGCGCATTGTCCTGGCGGAGTTGCACCACGGCGTAGGGCCGCTCGTCGCGGTGCGGGTCGTGCAGGCCGACCGGCTTCATCGGGCCGTAGCGCAGCGTCTCCGGCCCGCGCTCGGCCATCACCTCGATGGGCAGGCAGCCCTCGAAGTAGGGCGTCGACTTTTCCCACTCCTTGAAATCGGTCTTCTCGCCGGCGACGAGCGCGGCGATGAAAGCCTCGTACTGCGCCTGGTCGAGCGGGCAGTTCACGTAGTCGGCGGTGCCGCCGCCGGGGCCGGGCTTGTCGTAGCGCGACTGCATCCAGGCCTTGGAGAAGTCGATCGACTCCTTGTAGACGATGGGCGCGATGGCATCGAAGAATGCTAGGTAGTCCTCGCCGCCGAGCTGCCCGATCGCCTTGCCAAGCGCCGGCGAGGTGAGCGGACCGGTGGCCACGATTACGGAGTCCCAGTCCTCGGGTGGCAGGCCGTCGACCTCGCCGCGCGCCAGCGTGACGAGCGGGTGTGCCTGGAGTTCCGCCGTCACCCTGTCCGAGAAGGCCACGCGGTCGACCGCGAGCGCGCCGCCCGCCGGCAGCTTGGTGGTGTCGCCGGCGGCCATGACCAGCGAGCCGAGGCGGCGCATCTCCTCGTGCAGCAGGCCGACCGCGTTGTTCTCGGCATCGTCGCTGCGGAAGGAGTTGGAGCAGACCAGCTCGGCGAGGCCGTCGGTCACGTGCGCCTCGGTGGCGCGCAGCGGGCGCATCTCGTGCAGCACCACCGGGACGCCGGCACGGGCGATCTGCCAGGCCGCCTCGCTACCGGCGAGGCCGCCGCCGATCACGTGGATGGGCCCTGGGATGGGTTCAAGCGATGTCATGGGCGGGACCATAGCGCCGGCGCGGCGCGCCCGAAAGCCCCCGGCCGAAGCACACACGGCGAAGGGTCAATCGTCGGCGGCCGTGGCCTCGTCCTTGGCCAGGGTGAAGACCTCCTGCGCGACCGCGAAGCCCCTCAACTCGTGGCGGCCGAGGCTGCGCGCGGGCCCGTCCCAGTGGGCGGCATAGTCGGTCGAGAACACCAGGGGTACATCGAGCAGGCGGTTCAGGGTTGCGAGGCGGCTCACCAGATTCACCGCCGGGCCGATGACGGTGAAGTCGAGGCGGTCGGCGGCGCCGATGTTGCCGTACATGACGTCGCCGACGTGGAGCGCGATGCCGCAGCGGAACGGCGGCTTGCCGGCCGATTTACAGGCGGCGGCGGTCCGCTCCACCGTCGCGAGAGCCTGGCTTGCCGCGGCCATCGAGGCCGCGCAGGCCTTGCGGGCGTCGCCGCCGTGCTTCTCGTCGATCGGAAAGACGGCCAGAATGGCATCGCCGATGAACTTCAGGATTTCGCCGTCGTGGGCCTTGATCGCCTGGGCCATGGCCTCGAAGTAGTCGTCCAGCAACTCGACCACGGCCGCCATCGGCATGGCGTTGGAAAGGCTTGTGAAATCGCGTAGATCCGAGGTCCAGAGCACCGCATTGATGCGCTCGACGTCGCCGCGCTTGATGGTGCCGGCCAGCACCCGCCGGCCGCTGCGCGCGCCCAGGTAGGTTTCCATGAGGGTTTCGCTGGTGCGATAGGCGTTGCGCAACTCCAGCAGCACGCCGAACAGCGGCATTGCTGCCTCCATGGTGGCAATATCGAGGTCGCTGAAGCCATCTGGATGCTTGCTGGCCAGCGTCAGCGTATTAATCTGACGGATGCTGAAGGGAAGCGGCCGGGCCGTGTAGTCGGTGTAGCCCTCCGGCTTGATTTCCTGGGTGATCGGGAAATCGAGCGGGCAGTCGGCCCGGGCGAGGCGACGGCGGAGCGGCGGTCCGCCTTCGAGGATCAAGCGCACCGGGCTCTTGAGGAAAAGTTCGCTGTCTTCGACCCCGTGGGCGCGCGGGATTTCCATGGCGCCGCCGGCCTGGGCATCCCACAGCACGGTGCGGGCGCGGAGTTGCGGATGGAGCTGCGCCAGGCTGAGTGTCGCGCGATCGAGCGGCACCCCGACCCCCTGAAGCTGTCGCACGAAGCCGTCGAACAGCAGGGTGATGCGGTGCTGCCGGAGTCGCATCGCCAGCAGCCAGTCCACCACCGGCTGTGCGCGCTCGCGGCCCTGGAGCCGCAGGGCCGGTGTCAGCACCGTGTCATCGGTGGCGCCTGGGATCGGAGATCTGGTGGGTTTGGGCGCTGTCATCGCCGGAATCTGCGGCTGCCGGGGCGCTCGCGCAAGGGGCTATGCAAGAACTGCATGTCCGACGGCATCACCTTTTTCTTGCATTTGCTGCAGTGCAAGATAAGTAAACCGATCAGTTTCCTCTGGGGGTCGGCTCAAAGTCCCCGGACGCAGCGAAAGGGTAGGTTCGCATGCAGACCGTCTCCCGGATAGGGGCTCCCCTACGGACCGCCGCCGGCACCGTGGCGAGCCTCGCTCTGCTGGCCCTGCTCGGCGCGTTGGCGGCTTGCGACGACAGCAGCAGCGCGGCTCAGCAGCAGGCAGCCTTGCCGCCGCCGCCCGCGGTGAGCGTGGCCAAGCCCGTGGTCAGGCAGGTGGTCGAGGACGACGAGTTCGTCGGCCGTTTCGAGGCCGTCGACGAGGTCGACATCCGCGCGCGCGTCGGCGGCTACCTGCAGCAGGTGCACTTCACCGACGGCGCCATCGTCGCCAAGGGAGACCTGCTGTTCACCATCGACCAGCGCCCCTTCAAGACGGCGGTGGCGCAGGCCGAGGCGAACCTGAAGATCGCCGAGTCGCAGGTCGAATTCACCTCCAAGGAGCTGGAGCGTGCGCGCGAGCTGTCGAAACGCGGCAACATCTCGGTGAGCGCCGTCGACGAGCGCGAGAACGAGTTCCTCGCTGCCCAGGCCCAGGTGCAGGGCGCGAAGGCGGCTCTCGACAACGCGCAGCTCGACTTCGAGTACACCGAGATCAGGGCGCCGGTCGGCGGCCGCATCGACCGCAACTTCATCTCCGTCGGCAATCTCGTCTCGCCGGACGAGACCATCCTGACGCGGATCGTCTCGCTCGATCCGATCTACTTCTACTTCGATATCGACGAGCGCTCCTTCCTCGCCTATGCGCGCGACGCGCGGGCGCGCCACCTGTCGCTCCAGGAGGGCGCGGGAGACATGCCGGTGAAGGTGCGCCTGAGCGACGAGCGCGACGGCAGCTTCGAGGGCAAGCTGGACTTCGCCGAGAACCGCGTCGACCGCGAGACCGGCACCGTGCGCGTGCGTGCGGTGCTGCCGAACCCCGACCTGGTGCTGCAGCCCGGCCTGTTCGGCACCATCAACATTCCGGGCTCGCTGCCCTATCGCGGCGTGCTGATTCCCGACAATGCCATTGCCGCCGACCAGAACCGCCGCATCGTCTACGTGGTCGACGATGCCGGCAAGGTGTCGGCGCGGCAGGTGCGCCCGGGGCCCCGGCTGCATGGCTACCGCGTCGTGCGCGAAGGGCTGCAAGGTGACGAGACCATCGTCATCAACGGCCTGATGAGCGTGCGCCCGGGAGTCGTGGTGACACCGAACCTGGTGGAGTTGCCGCCGACGGCGGCTGACCAGGGCTAGGGGACTAGGGACAGCTCATGCGCTTTGCCCATTTCTTCGTCGAGCGGCCGATTTTTGCGACGGTCCTCTCGCTGGTGCTGGTCATCGTCGGCCTGATCGCCTACGGCCAGCTTCCGGTGGCGCAGTATCCCGAGATCGCGCCGCCCAGCATCGTGGTGCGCGCCAGCTATCCCGGCGCCGACGCCGAGACCGTGGCCGCCACCGTCGCGACGCCGCTGGAGCAGGAGGTCAACGGCGTAGAGCACATGCTCTACATGTCCTCCTACTCGACCAGCGACGGTGCCATGCAGCTCACCGTCACCTTTGAGCTGGGCACCGACCTCGACGACGCCCAGGTCCAGGTGCAGAACCGCGTGTCGGTCGCCGAGCCGCGGCTGCCCGAGGAAGTGCGCCGCCTCGGCATCACCACCGAGAAGTCCTCGCCGGATCTCATGATGGTGGTCCACATGCTGTCGCCGGACGAGAGCTACGACCAGCTCTACGTCTCCAACTATGCTCGCTCGCGGGTGCGCGACATCCTGTTGCGGCTGGACGGCGTCGGCAACCTGCTGCTGTTCGGCGAGCGCGAGTTCGCCATCCGGGTCTGGCTCGATCCGGACAAGCTCTCGGCCTACGGGCTATCGGCCAGCGATGTGGTGACGGCGCTGCGCGAGCAGAACGTGCAGGTCTCCGGCGGCTCCATCGGCGCGCCGCCCAATCCCGGCGACAATGCTTTCCAGTACGTGGTGAGCACGCAGGGGCGCTTCGAGGACCCGCGCGAGTTCCGTGCGGTGATCGTGAAGTCCGGCGAGGACGGGCGGCTGGTCCGCCTGCAGGACGTCGCCCGCGTCGAGCTGGGCGCGCGCGAGTACATCACCAACAGCTACCTGAACGGCAAGCCGGCGGTGGCGCTCGGCGTCTTCCAGCGTCCCGGCACCAATGCGCTGGCCACCGCCGACGAGATCATCGCCACCATGGAGCGGCTGAAGCAGGACTTCCCGCCCGGCCTCGACTACGACGTCGTCTACAACCCGACCCAGTTCATCGCCGAGTCGATCGACGCCGTCTACGAGACGCTGTTCGAGGCGATGCTGCTGGTCGTCCTGGTGGTTCTGGTCTTCCTGCAGTCCTGGCGCACGGCGCTGATCCCGATCGTCGCGATCCCGGTCTCGCTCATCGGCACTTTCGCCGTCATGGCCGCCTTCGGCTTTTCCATCAACATGCTGACGTTGTTCGGCATGGTGCTGGCCATCGGCATCGTGGTCGACGACGCCATCGTGGTGGTGGAGAACATCGAGCGCAACATGCGCCTCGGCTACAGCCCCCGCGAGTCGGCGCACCGCACCATGGACGAGGTCGGCTCGGCAGTGGTTTCGATCGCCCTGGTGCTCACCGCCGTCTTTGTGCCGGTCGCGTTCATCCCCGGCATCTCGGGACAGTTCTATCTGCAGTTCGCCATTACCATCGCCGTCGCCACGGTGATCTCGGCAGCCAACTCGCTGACCCTGTCGCCGGCGCTGGCGGCGGTCCTGTTCAAGCCGCACGGCGGTCCGCACTCGCGCTTCCCGCTGGCCAGAGCCGGGCGCTTCCTCGCCGACACCTTCAACAACGGCTTCGACCGCATGAGCGAGGCCTACGGCAAGGTGGTGCGCTTCCTGGTCTCTCGGCGGATCACCGTCGGCGTGATGCTGCTGCTCTTCGCCGGCCTGCTCGGAGCCACCGTCTATATGCTGCAGGTGACCCCGCGCGGCTTCATCCCGCCGATGGACCAGGGCTACGCCATCGTCGTCATCCAGCTTCCGCAGGGCTCCTCGCTCAGCCGCACCGACGCGGTGACGCGCGAGGCCTCCGAGATCATACAGGCGACGCCGGGCGTGCGCGATGCGGTCGCCTTCGCCGGCTTCTCGGGCGCCACCTTCACCAGTTCGTCCGATGCCGCCGTGGTCTTCGCCGGCTTCGAGCCCTTCGAGGAGCGCCTCGCCCAGGGCATCACCTCCGACGCCATCATCGGCAATCTGTTCGGCCGCATGCAGGCGGTGGAGGAGGCCTTCATCATCGCCGTGCCGCCGCCGCCGGTGGCCGGCGTCGGCAGCGCCGGCGGCTTCAAGCTGCAGCTGCGCGACCTCAACAGCGCCGAGATGGACCGCGTGCTGCAGGCCGCCTACGCGATCATGGGCCAGGCCGCGCAGACGCCCGGCGTCACCGGCGTGTTCACCACCTTCAGCAATTCCTCGCCGCAGTTCTACCTGGAGATCGACCGCCGCAAGGCGCAGATGCTGAACGTGCCGATCCCCAACATCTTCGACACGCTGTCGATCAACCTCGGCACTTCCTACGTGAACGACTTCAACGCCTTCGGGCGCATCTACCAGGTGCGCGCGCAGGCCGACCAGCAGTTCCGCATGGAGCGCGAGGACATCCAGCGCCTGAAGGTGCGCTCGGCGACCGGCGCGCTGGTGCCGCTCGGCACCCTGGTGGAAATCAAGAACGTTTCCGGCCCCAACCTGGTGCAGCGCTACAACATGTACGTCTCCGTGCCGGTGCAGGGCAACGCGATGCCCGGCACCTCGACCGGCGACGCCCTCGACGCCATGGAGCAGTTGGCCGAGCAGGTGCTGCCGCCGGGCACCGACTTCGAGTGGACCGAGCTCGCCTACCAGGAGCGCAACACCGGCAACACGGCGATCTTCATTTTCGGGCTCTCGGTGCTCTTCGTGTTCCTCGCGCTGGCGGCGCAGTACGAGAGCTGGACCCTGCCGCTGTCCATCATCCTCATCGTGCCGATGAGCGTGCTGTCGGCAATGGTCGGCATCACCCTGCGCGGCTTCGACAACAACATCCTGACTCAGGTCGGCCTCGTCGTGCTGGTCGGCCTGGCGGCGAAGAACGCCATCCTCATCGTCGAGTTCGCCAAGCAGGCCGAAGATGCCGGCGACAGCGTGGTCGACGCCGTGGTGAAGGCCTGCCGGCTGCGCCTGCGCCCGATCCTGATGACCGCCTTCGCCTTCATTCTCGGCGTGGTGCCGATGGCGCTCGCCACCGGCCCCGGCGCCGAGATGCGCCAGGCGCTCGGCGTCACGGTGTTCTCCGGCATGCTGGGGGTGACCTTCTTCGGCCTCTTCCTGACACCGGTGTTCTACGTAACCATCCGCAGCATTACCCGCCGCCTGCGCCCGTTGCGACGCGCCGCGGAGGTGCAGCCGTCGGGTGGCGCGGAGTAGGGTATCCGATTGCTGTCACCCGCGGGCTTGACCCGCGGGTCCATAGTGCCGTTCGCAGGAGCCCGTGCCGCGGTGGAATGGATTGCCGGGTCAAGCCCGGCAACGACAGTTGAAGAAGGTCGCGCCGCCGTTGCGTCCACACAGGACAGCAGTGTGGCGGTAGGGGGAAGCGCGCCCTACGCCCGCTTCTTCTTCGCCTTCGCTGCCGTGCGCAGATAGGGGGCGAGGTAGCGGCCGGTGTGGCTCTCCGGCGCGCGGGCGACCTCCTCCGGGGTGCCGGCGGCCACCAGGCGGCCGCCGCGGTCGCCGCCGTCGGGGCCGAGGTCGAGGATCCAGTCGGCGGTCTTGATGACCTCGAGGTTATGCTCGATGACCAGCACGGTGTTGCCTTGGACGACCAGCGCCTGCAGCACCTCCAGCAGCTTCTTCACGTCCTCGAAATGCAGGCCGGTGGTCGGCTCGTCGAGGATGTAGAGCGTGCGTCCGGTGGCGCGCCGCGACAGCTCCTTGGACAGCTTCACGCGCTGCGCCTCGCCGCCGGACAGCGTGGTCGCCGGCTGGCCGATGTGGATGTAGCCGAGCCCCACTTTCTGCAGGGTTTCCAGCTTGCCGCGGATCGACGGCACCGCCTTGAAGAACTCGACGCCCTCGTCGACGGTCATGTCGAGGATGTCGGCCACCGACTTGTCCTTGAAGGCGATCTCCAGGGTCTCGCGGTTGTAGCGCTTGCC
>DATCXZ010000281.1:0-6756 GCA_036570545.1 Kiloniellaceae bacterium | reverse complement strand
CAAGGGTCCCGCGGTGCCGCCGAAGGCGCCGGTCCGCAGCCGCGGCGAGCCGCGCCGCCGCGCCGGCAAGCTGACCATCAACCAGGCCCTCGACGGCCAGGAAGGGCGTCATCGCTCGCTGGCGGCCATGAAGCGCCAGCGCGAGAAGCAGATGCGCGCAGCGGGCGGCCAGCAGCCGCACCAGCCGCCGCAGAAGGTGGTCCGCGAAGTGGTGATCCCCGAGGTGATGACCGTGCAGGAGCTTGCCAACCGCATGGCGGCCCGCGGCGCCGAGGTGGTCAAGACCCTCATGAAGCTAGGTGTAATGGCAACCATCAACCAGACCATCGACGCCGACACCGCCGAACTGGTGGTGGAGGAGTTCGGCCACAAGTCCAAGCGCGTTTCCGCGGCCGACGTCGAGATCGGCATGCGCGGCGCCGAGGACCGGCCGGATGAAATGCTGCCGCGGCCGCCGGTGGTCACGATCATGGGCCACGTCGATCACGGCAAGACCTCGCTGCTCGATGCCCTGCGCGAGACCGACGTGGTCTCCGGCGAGGCCGGCGGCATCACCCAGCACATCGGCGCCTACCAAGTGCGCCTCGCCAGCGGCGACCGCATCACCTTCATCGACACCCCGGGCCACGCCGCCTTCACCGAAATGCGCCTGCGCGGTGCCACGGTGACAGACATCGTGGTGCTGGTGGTGGCCGCCGACGACGGCATCAAGGAGCAGACGATCGAGGCGATCAATCACGCCAAGGCCGCTGAGGTGCCGATCATCGTCGCCATCAACAAAATCGATAAGCCCGGCGCCAATCCGGATCGCGTGAAGCAGGAACTGCTGCAGCACGAGCTGATCACCGAAGACCTCGGCGGCGATATCATGGCGATCGAGGTTTCGGCGCTGCAGAAGACCAACCTCGATAAGCTCGAGGAGGCGATCCTGCTGCAGGCCGAGGTGCTCGAGTTCACGGCGAACCCGCACCGCATGGCCGAGGGCGTCGTCATCGAAGCCAGGCTGGAGCGCGGCCGCGGGTCGGTCGCCACCGTTCTGGTGCAGCGCGGCACTCTCAAGGTCGGCGACATCTTCGTTGCCGGCGGCGAGTGGGGCCGCGTGCGGGCCCTGGTGAACGAACGCGACGAACAGATCCAGGAAGCCGGCCCTGCGACCCCGGTCGAGGTGCTCGGCCTCAATGGCACGCCGCTGGCCGGCGACGACTTCACGGTGGTGGAGAACGAGGGCCGCGCCCGCGAGATCGCCGAGTACCGCCAGCGCAGCCGGCGCGAGAAGGAGTTCGCCGCCACCGGCCGCGGCACGCTGGAGCAGATGATGAGCCGCATCAAGGAGGGCGAGGCTTCCGAACTGCCGGTCGTGGTCAAGTCCGACGTGCACGGCTCGATGGAGGCCATCGTCAGCTCGCTGGAGAAGCTGGCCACCGACGAAGTCAAGGTACGCGTGCTGCATAGCGGCGTCGGCGGCATCAACGAGTCCGACGTCACGCTCGCCAACGCGACGGGCGCCATGATCATCGCCTTCAACGTGCGCGCCAATCCGCAGGCGCGCCAGATGGCGCGGCGCGACAGCGTCGACATCCGCTACTACTCGATCATCTACAACGTGGTCGACGACGTGAAGGCGGCGTTGAGCGGCCTCCTGGCGCCCAAGCAGCAGGAGAACTTCCTGGGCTACGCCGAGATCCGCCAGGTGTTCACCAACTCCAAGGTCGGCAAGGTGGCCGGCTGCATGGTGACCGAGGGGATTGTGAAGCGCGGAGCGAAGGTCCGCCTGCTGCGCGACAACGTCGTCATCCACGACGGCACCCTGAAGACGCTCCGGCGCTTCAAGGACGAGGTGCGCGAAGTGAAGGACGGCTACGAGTGCGGCATGGCCTTCGAGAACTACACCGACATCCAGGTCGGCGACCAGATCGAGTGCTACGAGATCGAAGAGGTCGCCCGCGAGCTCTAGGCCTGGCTCTCCTCCCGCCGCCGCAGGCGTCGGGAAGGGGCCTGCCCAGAGGCCTGGAGCTCGGGCCGGATTGGTGACATGGCTCATTCGCGAAGCGCCCGCGGGCGCACCAAGACCGCCTCGAGGGGGGCTTCGGCTCACGGGTCCAGTCAGACCCGAAGCCAGCGCCAGCTCCGCGTCGGCGAGGAGTTGCGCCACGTGCTTGCGGAGCTGCTGGCGCGCGACGAGTTGCGCGACCCGCACCTGACCGGCGTCAACCTGACGGTGACGGAAGTGCGGGTCAGCCCAGACCTCAAGAGCGCCACCGCCTTCGTCGTGCCGCTGGGCGGCGGCGACCCGGAGCCGGTGATCGCGGCGCTGAACCACGCTGCCGGCTTCTTGCGCAGCCAGCTCGGCCAGGAGGTGAAGCTGCGCTACACCCCCCGCCTGTCCTTCCAGGCCGACCACTCCTTCGATGAGGCCGCGCGCATCAACGCCATCCTGCACCATCCGCGGGTGGCGCAGGATGTGGCGGAAGACGAAGGCACCGAGGAAGAAGCCGGCAGCGGCGAGGATCCTGAGGAGGATTCTCATGGCCGCTAAGCCGGTGTCGGCCGACAAGGCCCCGCCGCAGGCGCCAGCGGTCAACGGCTGGATTATCATCGACAAGCCGCTCGGCCTCACCTCGACGCAGGTCGTGGGCCGCGTCCGCCGTGTCCTGAAGCCGCGCAAGATCGGCCACGGCGGCACTCTCGATCCGCTGGCCAGCGGCCTGCTGCCGATCGCCCTCGGAGAGGCCACCAAGACGGTCTCCTACGTTATGGACGGGCGGAAGAGCTATCGCTTCACCCTGCGCTGGGGCGAGGCCACCGAGACCGACGATGCCGAGGGTCGCATCGTCGAACAGCACACGCACCGGCCAGAGGCCACGGAGATCCGCGCCGTGCTGCCGCAATTCACCGGCGAGATCGAGCAAATCCCTCCGCTCTATTCGGCCATCAAGGTGGGTGGCCGGCGCGCCTACGACCTCGCCCGCGCCCAGACCGACTTCGAGCTGAAGCCGCGCCGCGTCACAGTCCATGCCATCACCCTGGAACGCCAGCCGGACCGCGATCACGCAGTCTTCGAGGTTCACTGCGGCAAGGGCACCTATATGAGGTCGCTCGCGCGCGACCTGGGAGGGGCGACCGGCACCGTCGCCCACATCGTGGAGTTGCGCAGATTAACCGTAGGGCCGTTCACCGAGGCGGACGCGATTTCGCTGGATTCCCTGGAAACGATGGGGCATAGTCCGGCCGCCTTGGAGCAGGTGCTCCCGGTGGAGACGGCGCTGGACGACATCCCGGCGCTGGCTCTTTCCGAGACCGAGGCGAACCGCCTGCGTTGCGGGCAGGCCGTGTCCATGGTGGCGCGGGCCAACCGCGAACGCATCAGTGCGCTCAGCAACGGATCCATCGTGTTTACCACGACCGGCGGCAAGCCGGTGGCTTTGGCCCGTTACGAGGCAGGCGACATTCATCCGGTCCGGGTTCTGAACCTTTAGTTATTGGAGACATTGCGATGTCGATCACTGCCGAGCGCAAGACTGCGCTGGTTCAAGAGTATGGCACCCACGAGGGTGACACCGGATCGCCGGAAGTTCAGGTCGCCATCCTGTCGGAGCGCATCTCGAATCTTACCGAGCATCTCAAGACTCATGGCAAGGATTTCCACTCGCGCCGCGGCCTTCTGGTCATGGTCGGCCAGCGCCGGCGCCTGCTGGACTACGTGAAGAGCAAGGACAAGGCCCGTTACGATGCCTTGATCCAGCGCCTGGGCCTGCGCCGCTGAGGCCGGCCCAAGACAGATCCCGTTGGCACGGCACGGCACCTGCCCGCTCTGGGCAAGGGCGGCGCCGTTCCCAGCGGGCGAGTGGGTAACATGAACGTAAGTGACATCGTGACTGTGCCGGCACGATGGTCTTTAGAGGGCCGGGCCGACGTAAGGGGCGTGCTGGGGGACCTTCCCCGCTCGCCGCGCCCCTTGCGCGGGTCCGGCGCTTTGCATTGCGGCACGCGCTGACGACGCCATCCGGGCGCGTCGGCTAGGCAAGCGAATGGTTGGAAGGACCTAGAAACGCATGTTTGACATCTATAAGCAGGAAATCGAGTGGGGCGGCCGCAAGCTGACCCTGGAGACCGGCCGCATCGCGCGTCAGGCCGATGGCGCTGTCCTGGCGACCTATGGCGACACCGTGGTGCTGTGCACCGCCGTCGGCGAGGCTGCGCCGCGGCCGGGTGCCGATTTCTTCCCGCTCACCGTGAACTACCAGGAGAAGACCTTCGCCGCGGGGAAGATCCCGGGCGGCTTCTTCAAGCGCGAGGGCCGGCCTTCGGAGAAGGAGACCCTGGTCTCCCGCCTCATCGACCGGCCGATCCGCCCGCTGTTCGCGAAGGGCTACAAGAACGAGACGCAGGTGATCTGCACGGTGCTGAGCCACGACATGGAGAACGATCCCGACATCGTCGCCATGATCGGCGCCTCGGCCGCGCTCACCATTTCCGGCCTGCCCTTCCTGGGCCCGATCGGCGCCGCGCGCGTCGGCTACAAGGACGGCCAGTACCTCCTCA
This sequence comes from Kiloniellaceae bacterium, assembly GCA_036570545.1. Classification (GTDB taxonomy): domain Bacteria; phylum Pseudomonadota; class Alphaproteobacteria; order Kiloniellales; family Kiloniellaceae; genus Pelagibius. Next base: position 2,214 of record DATCXZ010000281.1, on the reverse strand, counting down.
ACCCGGCGATGGACGAGATGGCGGAGTCCGCTCTCGACCTCGTGGTCGCCGGCACCCGCGAGGGCGTGCTGATGGTCGAGTCCGAGGCGCAGGAGCTGACCGAGGAGGTCATGCTGGGCGCCGTCAACTTCGGCCACGACCAGATGCAGACGGTGATCGACGTCATCATCGCGCTGGCAGAGCGCTGCGCCAAGGAGCCGCGCGACGTGCCGGCGCCGGCGCCCGAGGTCGGGCAGGTGAAGGAGAAGCTGCTCGCCGGCGGCATCCTCGACAAGTTTTCCGAGGCTTACACCGAGGTCGACAAGCAGGCCCGTCAAGGCAAGATTGCCGCGGTGCGCGAGGGCGCGGTGGCGAGCCTCACCGACGAGGAGAAGGCCATTGCCGGCGATCTCTTCAAGTCGCTCGAAGCCGACGTGGTGCGTGGCAACATCCTGAAGGGCACCCGCCGCATCGACGGCCGCACCACCAAGGATATCCGCCCGATCGTTGCCGAGGTCGGCGTGCTGCCGCTGACCCACGGCTCGGCCCTGTTCACGCGCGGCGAAACCCAGGCCCTGGTCACCACCACCCTGGGCACCGGTCAGGACGAGCAGCTCATCGACTCCCTGGAAGGCAGCTATCGTGAGCACTTCATGCTGCACTACAACTTCCCGCCCTATTCGGTGGGCGAGTGCAGCTTCCGCCTGGCGCCGGGCCGCCGCGAGATCGGCCACGGCAAGCTCGCCTGGCGCGCCGTGCGTCCGCTGCTGCCGACCAAGGAGGACTTCCCCTACACCATCCGCGTGGTTTCCGAGATCACCGAGTCGAACGGTTCGTCCTCGATGGCGACGGTCTGCGGCTCCTCGCTGTCCCTGATGGACGCCGGCGTGCCGCTGAAGCGGCCGGTGGCGGGCATCGCCATGGGCCTGATCAAGGAAGGCGACGACTTCGCCGTGCTGTCCGACATCCTCGGCGACGAGGACCATCTGGGCGACATGGACTTCAAGGTGGCCGGCACCGCCACCGGCATCACCGCGCTGCAGATGGACATCAAGATCACCTCGATCACCCGTGAGATCATGGAGATCGCTCTCAACCAGGCCCGCGATGGCCGCATGCACATCCTCGGCGAGATGAACAAGGCGCTGACCTCGGCACGCGAGGGGGTGTCGGAGAACGCGCCGCGCATCACCGTGATCAACATCCCGAAGGACAAGATCCGCGAAGTGATCGGCACCGGCGGCAAGGTGATCCGCGAGATCTGCGAGGAGACCGGCGCCAAGATCGACATCGAGGACGACGGCACGGTGAAGGTGGCCGCTGTCGACCAGACACAGGCCCAGGCGGCGCTCGACTGGATCCGCTCGATCGTGGCGGAGCCGGAGATCGGCGAGATCTACGACGGCAAGGTAGTGAAGGTGGTCGACTTCGGCGCCTTCGTGAACTTCCTGGGTCCGCGCGACGGCCTCGTCCACATCAGCGAGCTGGCGCCGGAGCGCGTCAACACCGTTACCGACGTGGTGAAGGAAGGCGACGCCGTGAAGGTGAAGTGCATCGGCATGGACCGCGGCAAGGTGAAGCTGTCCATGAAGCGCGTGAACCAGGAAACCGGCGAAGACCTGGAGGCCAAGGCCAGCTAAGGCCTGCAGGTACGCGGCAAGCGAAAACGGCCGGCGGCGGAGTCATGAGCGTATGACTTCGTCGCCGGCCTTTTCTTTGCGCCCGCCGCCGCTTTCGCTCCCAAGGGTGATGGGTCACCGCGGCGCCAAGGCGTTGGCGCCGGAGAATACGCTCTCCTCGATGAAGGCGGCGGCCGAGGCCGGCGCGACCTGGGTCGAGTTCGACGTCATGCTGACGGGCGATGGCGAGCCGGTGCTGTTCCATGACGATACCCTGCAGCGCACCACCGGGATCGCCGGAGAGATGGCGAGGACACCCTTCGCCACCGTGCGCGGCCTTGACGCCTCGCTTGGATTTTCCCGCCGCTACGGTCGCCTGGGGGGCCGCGCCTTCGCCGGCCGTCCGGACTGCCGCGTGCCCTCCCTGGAGGATACGGCGGCCTGCCTGCTGGATCTGGGGCTCACGCCCAATGTGGAGATCAAGCCGACGCCGGGCCTTGCCGCCAAGACCGCGGAGGTCGCACTGACGCGCCTGCTGGCGCTGTGGCCGCGAGACCGGCTGCCGCCGCTGGTCAGCAGCTTCGAGCGCGCCTCGCTGACCGCGGCCCGCCGCGTC
>DATCXZ010000280.1:0-15737 GCA_036570545.1 Kiloniellaceae bacterium | reverse complement strand
CCGTGGTGCTGTGGAAGCGCGAGGCTGCCCGCCTGGCGCCGCTGCTGCTGCCCTATCTGCTGGTGCTCGGGGCGCTGGCGACCGGCTTCGGGCCGCTGGTCGGCAGCGAGCCGCTGGCCGCCAGTGCCGACGCCTGGCTGGTCGCCCACATCGTCACCGCGGTCGCCACCTACGGCCTTTGCACCGTCGCCGCGGTGGCCGGCGCTGCGGTGTTCCTGCAGGAACGGGCGCTGAAGCGCCGCCGCCCCAATACCTTCACCCGACTGCTGCCCTCGGTCGCCGACGCCGAACGCCTGGAGGTGCACCTGCTGGCCGCCTCGGAAGTCGTGCTCGGCATCGGCATCGCTACGGGAGTGTCGGAACTTTACGTGACTTACGGCACCTTCTTCATGCTCAGTCACAAGACGCTGCTGGCCGTCCTGGCCTTCGTCGTCATTGCCGTCCTGCTGCTGCTGCACTATCGCAGCGGCCTGCGCGGCCGCCGGGCCGCCCGCATCGTGCTGGTCGCCTACCTGCTGCTGACCCTGGCCTACCCCGGCGTGAAGTTCGTCACCGACGTCCTGTTGGCCTAAGGCGCGGCGCCTCGTCCGACCGGCGGCTGCTTGCCGCCATTGCCCGTTTTTCATGCAATCGCCGGCAATCGTCCTCCGCAGGCGGGCAATCGGAGATGACAACGCCCAAAACTTGTGCATCAATCTCGCCTTCGAGTGGGGCTGGGCGCCTTCGGCATAGCGATACCCTGCCGTGGCCGGCTTTGCGCCGGCGCGCCGGGACGGCCGTTGGCGGCGAAAAGGAATAGCGAGATCATGGGCCTTGCCATCGGCAAGATCGCGTTGCCGGCGCCCGTCGTCCTGGCGCCGATGTCCGGGGTGACCGACCTGCCGTTCCGCCGGCTGGTCAGGGAGTTCGGGGCCGGCCTCGTGGTGTCGGAGATGATCGCCAGCACGGCGATGATCCGGCAGATGCGCGAATCGGTGAAGGAATCACGCAAGATGTCCGGCGACTGTGCGGCGGAGTTCCCGCTGTCGGTGCAGCTCGCCGGGCGCGAGCCGGCGGTCATGGCGGAGGCCGCCCGGCTGAACCAGGACCGCGGCGCCGCCGTCATCGACATCAACTTCGGCTGCCCGGCCAAGAAGGTGACCAACAAGGCCTGCGGCTCGGCCATCATGCAGGACGAATGTCTGGCCGGGGAGATCATGGCCGCGGTGGTGAAGGCGGTCGACCTGCCGGTCACCGTGAAGATGCGCACCGGCTGGGACAGCGAGCACCGCAACGCCCCGGCCATCGCGCGCATCGCCGAGGACTGCGGCATCGGGATGATCACCGTGCACGGCAGGACGCGCTGCCAGAAGTATGCCGGAACGGCGGATTGGGGCTTCGTGCGCGCGGTGAAGCAGGCGGTCTCCCTGCCGGTGGTGGTGAACGGCGACATCGTGACGGTGGAGGACGCCGCCGAGGCGCTGGCACAGTCGGGCGCCGACGGCGTGATGGTCGGCCGCGGCGCCTACGGCCGCCCGTGGTTCCTGCGTCAGGTCATCGACTACCTGCGCGACGGCAGCCGCACCCCGGCGCCGGGCCTCGCCCGCCGGGTCGAGGTGATGCTGGAGCACTACGAGGCACTGCTGACCCTCTATGGACGCCACAACGGCGTGCGCATCGCGCGCAAGCACCTCGGCTGGTACGCCCGGGGCATCGACGGCGCCGCCGACTTTCGCGCCCGCATGAACGGCGAGGACGACCCCGCGCGGGTCGTCGCGATGATCCGCGCGCTCTTCGCGCCTGTGCTCGACGGGGCACTCGAGAGCGCCCCCGTTCCGGAACGGGAGGCCGCATGACGGCGCGGGTGTCCGATGTCTTTGCCCGCCGGCCGGCCCGCAGCGGCCCGCCGGAGCAGTCTTCCGTCCTCGCCGCGCTCGCCGTGCCGCTCTTCGTGGTCGACGGCGACGGCCACTTCTCCTTCGCGAACCAGGCCGCCGAGCAGTTCTTCGACTCCTCGACCGCCAACCTGCTGGGCCGGCCGCTGAGCGACATGCTGCCGGAGGACAGCCCGATCTTCGGGCTCATCCGCCAGGTGCGCGAGGGCGGCTACTCGGTGTCGGAGTACGGCGTCACCATCGCCAGCCCCAAGATCGGCACCCACTTCGTGTCGATCGACGCAGCGGCGCTGAGCGACCGGCCGGGCAGCGTGGTGGTGTCGGTCCACGAGCTGTCGATCGCCCGCAAGATCGACCACCAGCTCGTGCACCGCAACGCCGCCCGCTCGGTGACCGCCATGGCCGCCATGCTGGCGCACGAGGTGAAGAACCCGCTCTCCGGCATCCGCGGCGCCGCGCAGTTGCTCGAGCAGAACGCCAGCCCCGACGACCACCAGCTCACCCGCCTCATCTGCGAGGAGGCCGACCGCATCGTCGCCCTGGTCGATCGCATGGAGATGTTCTCCGACACCCAGCCGCTGGCGCGCGAGCCGGTGAACATCCACGTGGTGCTGGAGCGCGTGCGGCGCCTGGCCGAGAGCGGCTTTGCGCGCAGCGTGCAGTTCGTCGAGAGCTACGACCCCTCGCTGCCGCCGGTGCTCGGCAACCGCGACCTCCTGATCCAGGCGATCCTGAACCTGGTGAAGAACGCCGCCGAGGCGGTGCCGAAGGAGGGTGGCGAGATCACGCTCTCGACGCGCTACCAGCAGGGCGTGCGCCTGGCGATCCCCGGCACCGCCAGCCGCGTCGACCTGCCGCTCGCGGTGACGATTCAGGACAACGGCCCGGGCATCCCGGAGGACCTGCAGCCGCACCTCTTCGATCCCTTCGTCAGCACCAAGGCGGGCGGCAGCGGCCTCGGCCTTGCGCTGGTCGCCAAGATCGTCGGCGATCACGGCGGCGTCATCGAGTTCGACAGCCAGCCGCGGCGCACGCTGTTCCGGCTGATGCTGCCGATGGCGCCATCCGACGCGGCGGCCGAAAAGGAGAACCCGGCATGAGCGGCGCCACCATCCTCGTCGCCGACGACGACCGCGCCATCCGCACGGTGCTGACCCAGGCGCTCGGCCGCCAGGGTCACGTGGTGCGCACCACCGGCAACGCGTCCACGCTGTGGCAGTGGGTGAAGGAAGGCGAGGGCGACCTCGTCATCACCGACGTGGTGATGCCGGACGAGAACGGGCTCGACCTCGTCCCGCGCATCAGGAAGCTGCGTCCCAACCTGCGCATCCTGGTGATGTCGGCGCAGAACACCCTGCTGACGGCGGTGAAGGCGACCGAGCGCGGCGCCTTCGAATACCTGCCGAAGCCCTTCGACCTGCGTGAGCTGATCTCCGTTGTCGACCGCGCCCTCTCGGAGCCGGCCGGCGACGAGGCGAAGGCCAGGCCGACCGGCTCCGACGGCGAGGAGCAGCTTCCGCTGATCGGCCGCTCACCGGCCATGCAGGAGATCTACCGGGTGCTCGCCCGGCTCATGCCGACCGACCTCACCGTGATGATCTACGGCGAGTCGGGCACCGGCAAGGAGCTGGTGGCGCGCGCGCTGCACGACTACGGCAAGCGTCGGCGTGGCACCTTCGTCGCGGTGAACATGGCCGCGATCCCGCGCGAGCTCATCGAAAGCGAGCTGTTCGGCCACGAGAAGGGCGCCTTCACCGGCGCCACCATGCGCTCCTCCGGCCGCTTCGAGCAGGCCGCCGGCGGCACGCTGTTCCTCGACGAGATCGGCGACATGCCGCTGGAGGCGCAGACCCGCCTGCTGCGGGTGCTGCAGGAGGGCGAGTACACCACCGTTGGCGGCCGCACGCCGATCCGCGCCGACGTGCGCATCGTCGCGGCGACTCATCGCGACCTGCGCCAGATGGTGCGCCAGGGCCTGTTCCGCGAAGACCTCTACTACCGGCTAAGCGTGGTCCCGATCCGGCTGCCCCCGCTGCGCGAGCGCTGCGAGGACATTGCCGAGCTGGTGCGCTTCTTTTTCGCCGAGGCGCAGCAGGAAGGGCTGTCCGGCAAGTCGCTCGACGGCGAGGCCATGGAGGCGCTGCGCGCCTATCACTGGCCGGGCAACGTGCGCGAGCTGGAGAACCTGGTGCGCCGTCTCGCGGTGCTCTACAGCCAGGAAACCATCGATCGCGACGTCATCGAGAACGAGTTGAACGAAGGCAAGACCGCCGGGCACATGGCGGCCCCGCCGTCGGATTCGCTGGGCAGCGCGGTGGAGCATCACCTGCGCTCCTACTTCGCCGCGCACGAGGACGGCCTGCCGGCCTCCGGGCTCTACGACCGTATCCTGAGGGAAGTCGAGCGGCCGCTGATCGAGCTGTCGCTGGCGGCCACGAAGGGCAACCAGATCCGCGCCGCCAAGCTGCTGGGCGTGAACCGCAACACCCTCAGGAAGAAGATCAGGGACCTGGACATCCAAGTGATTCGGGGCCTTAAATAGCCTGTGGCAAATTTACAACGGACCGACGAGGGCGAGGCTCCCGAAGACAGCGAGGCGCCGAGGCGGGCTGCGGCGTCGGCGACGCTGTGGCAGCGGCGGCTGCGCTGGCTGCGGCAGATCAAGATCGAGCGAACCGTCGCGCTGATCCTGCTGGTCGGCGGCCTGTCGAGCGGCATCGCCACCTTCGTCGCCATGACCGGCAACCTCTCGGCCGCCAGCAACGCGCGCCATATCCTGCTGCTGCTGCTGGCCGACCTGGTGATCAGCCTGGGCCTGGCGGCGCTCATCGCCCGGCGACTCGCCATCCTGTGGATCGAGCGCAAGAAGGGCAGGGCGGGATCGCGCCTGCACGGCCGGCTGGTCGCCCTGTTCTCCGTCGTGGCGGTGGCGCCGACCATTCTGGTCGCCGCCTTCTCGGTCATCATGTTCGACCTCGGCCTCGAGTTCTGGTTCAGCGAACGGGTTTCCACCGCCATCAAGAACTCCCGTGCGGTCGCCGCTGCCTACCTGGACGAGCACCAGCAGGCGATCGCCGCCGACGCGCTCTCCATCGCCCAGGTGCTGAACCGCGGCGGGCCAACGCTCGTCTATGCCCCTGAGCTGTTCAACAGCGTGATCACGCGGCAGGCAAACCTGCGCTACCTGGCCGAGGCGGCGGTCTACGACAGCTCGGGGCGCATGCTGGCGCGCTCGTCCAATTTCCTCCTGGCGTTGAACCCGGACATCCCGGAGTGGGCCTTCGAGCGGGCGCGCAGCGACGGCATGGTGGTGATGACTTCGGACGACGAGGACCGCGTGCGCGCCCTGGTCCGCCTCGACCTGGCCGCCGACGCCTTCCTCTATGTCGGGCGGCTGGTCGACCAGCGCGTGCTCGGCCACATGGAAAGTACAAGCTGGGCGGTCCAGCGTTACGAGGAACTGGAGGGCAACCGCTTCAGCCTGCAGGTGACCTTCGCGCTGATCTTCCTGGTGGTGGCGCTGCTGCTGCTGCTGGTGGCCGTGTGGATCGGCATGGCCTTCGCCAATCAGATGACCGGGCCAATCGGCAGCCTGATCGCCACCGCCGAACGGGTCGGCAAGGGCGACCTCAGGGCGCGGGTGGTCGGGCCGCCCAGGCGCGACGAGATCGGCAACCTGTCGCGCGCCTTCAACAAGATGACCAGCCAGCTTGCGCGCCAGCAGGACGCCCTGCTGGAGGCGAACGAAAAGCTCGACTACCGCAACCGCTTCATCGAGGCGGTGCTGGGCGGCGTGTCGGCCGGCGTCATCGGCCTCGATGGCGACGGGCGCATCGACCTCGCCAACCGGAAGGCCGGCGACTTCCTGGACGAGCGCACCAAGGCGCTGCGCGGGCGCACCCTCACCGAGGTGATGCCGGAGGCGGACGAGCTGCTGGCCGAGGCGCGCCGCCGGCCGCGCAAGCTGGCCGAGCGGCAGCTCGCGATCCCCGACGCCAGCGGTGCCGAGCGCGTCCTGCTGGTGCGCATCTCGGCGGAGATCGACGACGGCGCCGTCATCGGCTTCGTGGTCACCTTCGACGAGATCACCCAGCTCCTGGCGGCCCAACGCAAGGCGGCGTGGTCGGACATCGCCCGCCGCATCGCGCACGAGATCAAGAACCCGCTGACCCCGATCCAGCTCGCCGCCGAGCGCCTGAAGCGCAAGTATGTCGGCCAGATCACGAGCGACGCCGAGACCTTCCAGGTCTGCACCGATACCATCGTGCGCCACGTCGGCGACATCGGGCGCATGGTCGACGAGTTCTCGTCCTTTGCGCGGATGCCGGCACCGGTGATGCGTCGGGAGGACATCGGCCGGCTCGTCGAGCAGGCTGTATTCCTGCAACGCACGGCGCAGCCGCAGGTGCAGTTCGGCTACACGCCGCCACCGCAGCCCTTGGTGGTGCCCTGCGACGGCCGCCAGGTAAGCCAGGCGCTCACCAACCTGATCAAGAACGCCATCGAGTCGATCGAGGGCCGCCAGCAGGCGCAGGGGGAAGACGCCCCCGGCGGCGCGATCGATGTCACGCTCGGCATCGGCGCCGGCAACTGCGTCATCGAAGTCGCCGACAACGGCCGCGGCTTGCCCGATGTGAATCGCAGCCGCCTGACCGAGCCCTATGTCACCACGCGCGAGCGGGGCACTGGACTTGGCCTCGCAATTGTGAAGAAGATCATGGAGGATCACGGCGGCGATCTGGTTCTGCGCGACCGGGAAGGTAGCGGCGCGGTCGTCAGCCTCGTCTTCCCGCTGCGCGAAGAAGTGGCCGACAGCAGCGGCGGGCAGGCGGACGACGACAACGAGATGCCGGCTGTGGAAAGAGCTGCAGGGCATGGCTAACGAAATCCTCATCGTCGACGACGAAGCCGACATCCGCATGCTGATCACCGGTATCCTGCAGGATGAGGGCTATGAGACCTGCGATGCCGGCGACAGCGACGGCGCGCTGGAACTGCTGCGCCAGCGCCGGCCGAGCCTCGTGGTGCTCGATATCTGGCTGGAGAACTCGGCGCTCGACGGCATGGAGATCCTCAGCACCGTGAAGCAGGAATCGCCGGCCACGCCGGTGGTGATGATCTCCGGCCACGGCAACATCGAGACCGCCGTCAACGCCATCAAGCTGGGCGCCTACGACTTCATCGAGAAGCCGTTCAAGTCGGACCGCCTGCTGCTGGTGGTGCAGCGCGCCATCGAGGCGGCGCGCCTGCGCAGCGAGAACGAGGAGCTGCGCCTGCGCATCGGCCAGACCTCGGACTTTCTCGGCTCGTCGCCCTGGTTCCACCACGTGAGCCAGGCGATCCGCAAGGTGGCGCCGACTGGCAGCCGCGTGCTGATCACCGGGCCGGCCGGCGCCGGCAAGGAGGTGGTCGCCCGCCAGCTCCATTCCTGCTCGCACCGCGCCACGGCCCCCTTCGTCGCGCTGAACTGCGCCACCATGCACCCCGACCGCCTGGAGCCGGAGCTGTTCGGCGTCGAGCCGGGCCTGCTCGAAGGCGACGGCATCGGCAAGATCGGCACCTTCGAGAAGGCACACGGCGGCACGCTGTTTCTCGACGAGGTGGCGGACATGCCGATGGAGACCCAGGGCAAGATCGTGCGCGTGCTCCAGGAGCAGACCTTCCAGCGGGTCGGCGGCGACAAGCGCGTCGCGGTGGACGTGCGGGTCATCGCCGCGACCAGCCGCGACCTGCCGGGCCTGATCGCCGAGGGGCGCTTCCGCGAGGACCTGTTCTACCGCCTCAACGTGGTGCCCATCGAGGTGCCGGCCCTGCGCGAGCGGCGCGAGGACATCCCCGAGATGGTCGCCCAATTTATGGAGCGCGCCGCCGAGAATGCCGGCCTGCCGCCGCGCGCGCTCAGCGACGACGCCCTGGCGGCGCTGCGCGCCTATGACTGGCCGGGCAACGTGCGCCAGCTCCGCAACATCATCGAGTGGGTGCTGATCATGGCGCCCGGCCGCCCGCAGGACCCGGTGCGGCCCGACATGCTGCCGCCGGAGATCGGCGCCTCGGCGCCGGCCTCGCTGCCCGGCGAGAACGGGGAGGAGATCATGTCGCTGCCGCTGCGCGAGGCCCGCGAGGTGTTCGAGCGCCAGTACCTCGAGGCCCAGGTGATGCGCTTCGGCGGCAACATCTCGCGCACCGCCAGTTTCGTCGGCATGGAGCGCTCGGCGCTCCATCGCAAACTGCGCTCGCTCGGCGTTGGCTCGACAGAGCGTGCCTAGGTATCCATTCGGAGCCTCCTGATCCATGAAAGTCATCATCTGCGGCGCCGGCCAGGTCGGCTTCAATATCGCGCGCTATCTGGCCAGCGAGAACGCCGACGTCACCGTGATCGACCAGTCGCGCGAGCTGATCGAGAAGATCACGGACTCGCTCGACGTAAAGGGGCTGGTCGGCTTCGCCTCGCATCCCGAGGTGCTGGAGAGCGCGGGCGCCGGCGACGCCGAGATGGTGATCGCGGTGACCTATGCCGATGAGGTGAACATGGTCGCCTGCCAGGTCTGCCACGCGATCTTCGAAGTGCCGACCAAGATCGCCCGGGTACGCCACCAGAGCTACCTGGCGCCGATGTGGTCGGACCTGTTCAGCAGCGAGCACATGCCGATCGACGTCATCATCTCGCCGGAGATCGAGGTGGCGCGCGCCATTGAGCGACGCCTGCAGTTGCCGGGTGCCTTCGAGGTGCAGCCGCTGGCCAACGGCAAGGTCAGCCTGGTCGGCCTGCACTGCAAAGAGGACACACCGATCATCAACACGCCGCTACGCCAGCTCACCGCGCTGTTTCCCGATCTGCACATCGTGGTCATCGGCATCTCGCGCGACGGCCGGGGCTTCGTGCCGACCCCCGATGACGACATGCGGGCGGGCGACGAAGTTTACGTGGTCGCCGACACCCGGCACCTGTCGCGCACCATGGCTGCCTTCGGCCACGAGGAGAAGGAGGCGCGGCGGGTCATCATCATCGGCGGCGGCAACATCGGCCTCAACCTCGCCCATGCGGTTGAGAAGAACCAGCCGCAGGTGAACCTGAAGGTGATCGAGGTCGACAAGCGGCGCGCCGAGGAGGTGGCCCAGTCGCTGCAGCGCACGGTGGTGATCCACGGCAACGCGCTCGACACCGAGATCCTGGAGGAGGCCAACGCCGCCGCGACGGACACAGTCATCGCGGTGTCCAACGACGACGAGGTGAACATCCTGACCTCGCTGCTCGCCAAGCGCTACGGCTGCCGCCGCGCGGTCACTCTGATCAACAAGGCCACCTATGGGCCGCTGATCGCCAACCTCGGCATCGACACCGTGGTGAGCCCGCGCGCCATCACCGTCTCCAAGATCCTGCAGCACGTGCGGCGCGGCCGCATCCGCTCCGTCTATTCGCTGAGCGAGGACTTCGGCGAAGTCATCGAGGCCGAGGCGCTGGAAACGTCGAGCCTGGTCGGCGTGCCGATCCGCGAGGCGCGGCTGCCGGACGGCGTCATCGTCGGCGCCATCGTGCGCGGCGACGAGGTGATCATCCCGCGCGGCGACACGGTGACGCGCCCGAACGACCTCGTGGTGATCTTCGCGCGCTCGCAGGCGGTGAAGAAGGTCGAGAAGCTCTTTGCGGTGAAGCTCGAGTTTTTCTAGGATCGCAAGAGCGCATCGATTCCCGCCGAAAGGAGAGGCCCCCGTGCCCCGTCAAGCCTACGTCAACGGCCGCTACGTTCCGCACGGCGAGGCCGCCGTGCACATCGAGGACCGCGGCTACCAGTTCGCCGACGGAGTCTACGAAGTGGTGCCGGTGTTCAACGGCATCCTGGTGGACGAGGACCTGCACCTCGACCGCCTCGACCGCTCGCTGGGCGAGCTGCGCATTGCCGCGCCGATGTCGCGCCCGGCGTTGAAGCTGGTGACGCGCGAGCTGATGCGCCGCAACGGCCTCACCAACGGCATGCTGTACATGCAGGTCACCCGCGGCGTGGCGCCGCGCGACCACAAGTTCCCCAAGGCCTCGACCAAGCCGGCGCTGGTGATGACGACGCGGCAGACCAAGCCGCACAGCGAGCAGGTGCTGAGCGAGGGCCTCAAGGTGATCACCGTGACGGACCAGCGCTGGGACCGCTGCGACATCAAGTCGGTCTCGCTGCTGCCCAACATCCTTGGCAAGCAGGCGGCGGTGGAAGCCGGCGCCTACGAGGCCTGGCAGGTCGACGGCGACGGCAGGGTGACCGAAGGCACCTCGACCAACGCCTGGATCGTGACGCCCGACAACACCGTGGTGACCCGCGACGCCACCCACTCGATCCTCAACGGCATCACCCGCCTCGCGCTGATCGAGCTGATCCGCAAGGCGGGCTACCGGCTCGAGGAGCGCGCCTTTTCGGTGGCGGAGGCCAGGACGGCGCGGGAAGCCTTTCTCACCTCCAGCACCTCCTTCGTGCTGCCGGTGACCCAGCTCGACGGCAAGCCGATCGGCAACGGCCATCCGGGCATCCTCACCGGCAAGCTGCGCCAGCACTACCTGGACTACATGCAGAGCCTGAAGAAGTCCGCATGACCCTGCCGGCTTCCGCCCTGCCTGCTCCCAGCGCCATCCTGTTCGACTGGGACAACACCCTGGTCGATAGCTGGGCCGTCATCCACCACGCCATGACGGCGACCTTCGAGGCCTTGGGCGAGCGGCCCTGGACCCTGGAGGAGACCCGCCGCAACGTGCGCCAATCGGCGCGCGACGCCTTTCCGGCGCTGTTCGGCGCACGCGCGGACCAAGCCACGGCAGTGTTCTATCGCACCTACGAGGCCGACCACCTGGACCGGCTGCAGCCGCTACCGGGGGCCGAGGCCATGCTGCAGGCGCTGGCCGGGGCGGGCGACCTGACGCTCGGCGTGGTCAGCAACAAGCGCGGCCCCCTGCTGCGCCTGGAGGCGGCCAGGCTCGGCTGGGACCGCTATTTCGGCTGCCTGGTCGGTGCCAACGACGCCGAACGCGACAAGCCGGCGCCGGAGGTGGTGGACTTCGCCCTCTCCGGCAGCGGTATCGCCGCCGGGCCGGCGGTCTGGTTCGTCGGCGACACCGACATCGACATCCTCTGCGCCCACGACAGCGGCTGCACCTCCGTCCTGCTGCGGCGCGAGGCGCCTGCCGACGGCGAGTTCGGCGCGGTCTCCCTCGGCGCCCACGCGGACACCTGCGAGGCCTTCGCCCGCCTCGCGCTGGCGGCCCTTGAAAACCGCCGGGTTGAACCGCAAATAGGGGACTTCGCGTAAGGGCAGTTGCCCATAACGCCTTATCCATTAGGACGGTTTTTCAATCCCGAAAGGCGTGTTAGGAAGGGCTGTGGAGTCCGCGCCCGACCGTCCGCGGTGGGCCTGCGACAACCAAGAAAACACAAGACGACCACTGTGAAGAACAAGAATAAGGTGCGAAAAGATGGCCGCCGAAAAGAACCAAAGCGTCCAAGACGTGTTTCTCAATCACATCAGGAAGAACAAGGTGCCGGTCACGGTCTTCCTGGTCAACGGCGTGAAGCTGCAGGGCATCGTCACGTGGTTTGACAATTTCTCCGTGCTTCTGCGCCGCGACGCTCATTCGCAACTGGTGTACAAACACGCCATCTCGACGGTGATGCCGGCGACCCCGGTCCAGCTCTTCGATCCGACCAAGGAAGAGGAAGCGGCCGAGGGTTGAGCCCAACAGCGGACGTCACCCCTATGGCGGTCGTGCCCCCCACAGCGGTCGTGACGGGGCCGACTTCCGGGCAATCAGCGCCTGAACGCGAGAAAGGGGCGGCGCCGCGGCGCCACCGCCGATCATGACCGAACATACTTTGGTCCTGCATCCGGATTTCCTGCAGCCCGGCCTGCGCGCGCCCGCCGCGCGCCTGGCCGAGGCCGTCGGGCTCGCCGCCGCCATCGGCCTGAACGTGGCGGCGGCAGAGGTCGTGACGGTGAAGCAGAAGCGCCCGGCCACGCTGATCGGCGGCGGCGCGGTCGAGCGCATGGCCGAAGAGATCCGCCTGCGCGAGGTCGGCGTGGTCGTGGTCGACGCGGCCTTGAGCCCGGTGCAGCAGCGCAACCTGGAGCGCGCCTGGGACTGCAAGGTCATCGACCGCACCGGCCTCATCCTCGAGATCTTCGGCGAGCGCGCCCGCACCCGGGAGGGCAAGCTGCAGGTCGAACTGGCGGCGCTGACCTACCAGCGCTCCCGCCTGGTGCGGTCCTGGACCCATCTGGAGCGCCAGCGCGGCGGCTTCGGCTTCATGGGCGGACCGGGCGAAAGCCAGCTCGAGATCGACCGCCGGCTCATCACCGAGCGCATCACCCGCATCAAGAAAGACCTCGAGCAGGTGCAGCGCACCCGCGGCCTCCACCGCGGCGCGCGCCAGCGCGTGCCCTATCCGGTGGTCGCCCTGGTCGGCTACACCAACGCCGGCAAGTCGACCCTGTTCAACCGCCTGACCGAGGCCAGGGTGCTGGCCCGCGACCAGCTCTTCGCTACCCTCGATCCCACCATGCGGCGGGTTCGCCTGCCGTCGGGCCAGACCATTATCCTGTCCGACACCGTGGGCTTCATCTCCGATCTGCCGACCGACCTGGTGGCGGCCTTCCGGGCCACTTTGGAGGAGGTCACCGAGGCCGACCTCATCCTCCATGTGCGCGACGCCGCCCATCCGGACAGCCTTGCCCAGCAGGCCGACGTGCAGGCGGTGCTCGCCGACCTTGGCATCGACGAGTCGGCCAGCCACGTGCTGGAGGTGCTGAACAAGGCCGACCTGCTGGACGCTGCCGGACGCACCCAGCTCGGCCTGCGCAGCGCCGAGAACCCCGACGTCGTGCTCTGCTCGGCGCTGACCGGGGAGGGCTGCGACGACGTGCGCGCCACCATCGACCGCCGCCTGTCGGCGCGCCGCCGCCGGGTCACCGTGGCGCTGAAGCTGGAGGAGGGGGCGGCGCTGGCCTGGCTCTACGGGCACGGCGAGGTGCTGGGCCGCCGTGACGAGGGCCTCGGCACCGAGGTCGACGTGAAGATCGGTGCGGTCGACCTCGACCGTTTCCTGAAAAAGTTCGGCGACGTGCTGGAAAACGCTGAGAATCTGGCCGCTTGCCTGCCGGAGCCGGCGGTGCCGGCCGAAAGCCGCGCCTCCGGCGGTTGACTCCATCCCCCTAGCCTTCTATATGCTCGCTAGCACTCAGCCTCGTTGAGTGCTAATGCAGGCTTATGCCGGCCCGTCCGGCCGGCCCGCCTGGCCGGCCCTCTGGGGGACGAGCCGTGTGGGCCTTCACCCGAACTCGAAACCGAAAAAGACAGGGTAATCTCCATGAAATTTAGGCCGCTGCATGACCGTGTCGTGGTCGAGCCGCTGGAGGAAGATGAAAAGACCGCCGGTGGCATCATCATCCCCGACACCGCCAAAGAGAAGCCCATGCAAGGCAAGGTCCTTGCCGCTGGTCCTGGCGCCCGCGGCGACGACGGCAAGCTGGTCGCTCTGGACGTGAAGAAGGGCGACAAGGTGCTCTACGGCAAGTGGTCGGGCACCGAAGTGAAGCTGGATGGCAAGACCATGCTGATCATGCGTGAGTCCGACATCATGGGCGTTTTGCAATAAGGAATAGAACCGGATATGGCTGCGAAAGACGTTAAGTTTGGCGCCGATGCCCGCACGCGCATGCTGCGAGGCGTCGACATTCTGGCCGATGCCGTAAAGGTCACCCTGGGTCCCAAGGGCCGCAACGTGGTGATCGACAAGTCCTTCGGTGCTCCGCGCACCACCAAGGACGGTGTCACGGTGGCCAAGGAGATCGAGCTCTCCGACAAGTTCGAGAACATGGGCGCGCAGATGGTGCGCGAGGTGGCCTCGAAGACCAACGACATCGCCGGCGACGGCACCACCACCGCCACCGTGCTGGCCCAGGCCATCGTCCGTGAGGGCGCCAAGGCCGTTGCCGCCGGCATGAACCCGATGGACCTGAAGCGCGGCGTCGAGCTGGCCGTCTCGGCCGTGGTCGCCGAGCTGCAGAAGAAGTCGAAGAAGATCTCGACCTCCAGCGAGGTTGCCCAGGTCGGCACCATCTCCGCCAACGGCGAGGCCGATATCGGCGCGATGATCGCCGAGGCCATGGAGCGCGTCGGCAAGGAAGGCGTCATCACGGTGGAAGAGGCGAAGTCCCTCGAGACCGAGTTGGACGTCGTCGAGGGCATGCAGTTCGACCGCGGCTACCTGTCGCCGTACTTCATCACCAACGCGGACAAGATGGTCTGCGAGATGGAGAGCCCCTACATCCTGCTGCACGAGAAGAAGCTCAGCGGCCTGCAGCCCATGCTGCCGCTGCTGGAAGCGGTGGTGCAGTCGGGCCGGCCGCTGCTGATCGTCGCCGAGGACGTCGAGGGCGAGGCGCTCGCGACCCTGGTGGTGAACAAGCTGCGCGGCGGGCTGAAGGTCGCCGCCGTGAAGGCTCCTGGCTTCGGCGACCGCCGCAAGGCCATGCTGGAGGACATCGCTGTCCTCACCGGCGGCCAGGTGATCTCCGAAGATCTCGGCATCAAGCTGGAGAACACCACCCTCGACATGCTGGGCTCGGCCAAGCGCGTGGTCCTCACCAAGGAAGAGACCACCGTCGTCGATGGCGCCGGCAAGAAGAAGGAGATCGCCGGTCGCTGCGCGCAGATCCGCGCGCAGGCCGAGGAGACCACCTCGGACTACGACCGCGAGAAGCTGCAGGAGCGGCTGGCGAAGCTCGCCGGCGGCGTGGCGGTGCTGCGTGTCGGCGGCGCCACCGAGGTCGAGGTGAAGGAGCGTAAGGATCGCGTCGAAGACGCGATGAACGCCACCCGCGCCGCGGTCGAGGAAGGCATCGTCATCGGCGGCGGCGGCGCTCTGCTGAACGCCGCGAAGGTGCTGTCCAAGCTGGACCCGGCCAACGACGACCAGCGTGTCGGCATCGAGATCATCGCCCGCGCGTTGCAGGCGCCGATCCGCCAGATCGCCGAGAACGCCGGTCACGAGGGCTCCATCGTCGTCGGCAAGATCAACGACGCCAAGGACCCCGCCATCGGCTTCGATGCGCAGAACGGCAAGTACGTGAACATGTTCAAGGCCGGCATCATCGACCCGACCAAGGTCGTGCGCACGGCGCTGCAGGATGCCGCGTCGATCGCGGGCCTGCTGATCACGACCGAGGCCATGGTCGCCGACGCGCCCGAGAAGAAGGAGCACAGCCACGGCGGCGCTCCGGACATGGGTGGCATGGGCGGCATGGGTGGCATGGGCTTCTAAGCCCGGTCGCCAACGGCCGATACGACGATCAAGGGCCGCGGCATCGCCGCGGCCCTTTTTCCTTGCCGGCCACGAGCTGAGCTCACGAGCTCCACCGATAACCCGAAGCGGGAATCCGCGCTTGATCGACCTCGCCAAAGTCACCGCCCTGATCGAGGAGATCGCCGCCGAGGACGTGCTGCCGCGCTTCCAGGCGCTGGCCGCGCACGAGATCCACGAGAAGGCGGCCGGCGAGGTGGTCACCGTGGTCGATGTCGCCGTCGAGAAACGCCTGACCGCCAGGCTCACGGACCTGCTGCCGGGCTCCCTGGTGGTGGGGGAGGAGGCGGTGCACGCCGAGCCGGCGCTGATGGACCAGCTCGCGAGCGACGCGCCGGTGTGGATCCTCGATCCGATCGACGGCACCCGCAACTTCGCCCACGGCCGCCCTGTCTTCGCCATTATGGTCGCCCTGGCGCAGGGCGGCGAGAGCATTGCCGGCTGGATCCTGGAGCCGGTCAGCGGCC
Organism: Kiloniellaceae bacterium; assembly: GCA_036570545.1. Lineage (GTDB taxonomy): Bacteria > Pseudomonadota > Alphaproteobacteria > Kiloniellales > Kiloniellaceae > Pelagibius. Next base: position 62 of record DATCXZ010000280.1, on the reverse strand, counting down.
GCTTCGGCATCGCCGAGCGCGGCGCCGGCGCCTGGATGGGCGGCCGGCGGCTGCAGGCGGCG
>DATCXZ010000279.1:0-1529 GCA_036570545.1 Kiloniellaceae bacterium | reverse complement strand
CCGCTGCTGCGGCGCGACGATGCGGCGGGGCGCAGGCAGGTGGCGCGGGAGATCGAGGCGGCCTGCCGCGCCAGCGGCTTCTTCTACGTGACCGGGCACGGCGTCAGCGAGGCGGTCATCGGCGCGCTCGATGCGGCGTCGCGAGAGTTCTTCGCGCTGCCGGAAGCGGCCAAGCAGGAGATCGCCATGGCCCGGGGCGGGCGCGCCTGGCGCGGCTGGTTCCCGCTCGGCGGCGAGCTCACCTCCGGCCGGCCCGATGGCAAGGAGGGCCTCTACTTCGGCAGCGAGCTGTCGCCCGAGCATCCGCGCGTGAAAGCCGGCTGGCCGCTGCACGGGCCGAACCTCTGGCCGACGGCGGTGCCGGAACTGCAGCCCGCGGTCGAGGCCTACATGGCGGCCACCACGCGGGCGGCGCACCGCCTGCTGGAGGGCGTGGCGCTCAGCCTCGGCCTGCAAGACGACTACTTCGCGGCGCACTACACCGCCGAGCCGACGGTGCTGTTCCGCATCTTCCGCTATCCGCCGACACCGCCTTCGACCGACGGCGGAGAGAACTGGGGCGTCGGCGAGCACAGCGACTACGGTCTCTTGACCCTGCTGGCGCAGGACCGGCACGGCGGGCTGCAGGTGAAGACGCCCGAGGGCTGGATCGCCGCGCCGCCGCTGCCGGGCACCCTGGTCTGCAACATCGGCGACATGCTGGATCGTCTCACCGGCGGCTGGTACCTCTCGACGCCGCACCGCGTGCGCAACGACAGCGGGCAGGAGCGCCTCTCCTTCCCGCTGTTCTTCGACCCCGACTTCGCCGCCGAGATGGTGCCGCTTCCGGCCGAGGCGGCGAAAGGAAAGGGCCCCTCTGTGTCGCGTTGGGACAACGCCGACTTGCAGGCCTTCACCGGCACCTACGGCGACTACCTGCTCGGCAAGGTGTCGAAGGTGTTCCCGGAGCTGGGTGGGGAAGTGCTGTAGCTTTCGTAAAAAAGGTCGTCATGGGCAATCGCTTCGTCGCTTGCCCTGGACCCTCGGGTCAAGCCCGAGGGTGACGATTGAGTTGGTGGCAAGAGAAGTGCACAGCGTAGCCACCTCTCAGACTGTCATCCCGGACAAGCGAGCGCAGCGAGCGCGATCCGGGATCCATGGTTGGGCTGAACGCGCGTCGCAATACCTCGGCTGTCGTCCCGGCACTTGTTGCCGGGACCCGTGGATCGTTTCGATCGAACAGTCGCGGAAATCTGCTGACAAGTCGTTTGGGGCCTACGCCAATGGGTCCCGGGGACAAGCCCCGGGACGACACCGGTGTATGAAACCGCTACGCCCGCTTCCGTTCCGCCAGCGTATCCAGCAGTGCTTCCAGCTCCGCGATGCTGTCGATCACGTGGTGGGCGTGCGGCGCGAGGTCGTCGCGGCTGCTGGTTCCCGTCAGCACGCCGACCAGGAGCCCGCAGCCGGCGCGGCGGCCCATCTCGAGGTCGTGGCGGCTGTCGCCCACCACGGCGACGGCGGCGGGGTCGAGGCCGGCGGCGGCGCAG
>DATCXZ010000278.1:0-3607 GCA_036570545.1 Kiloniellaceae bacterium | reverse complement strand
CCGTTGCGTCCACACAGGACAGCAGTGTGGCGGTAGGGGGAAGCGCGCCCTACGCCCGCTTCTTCTTCGACTTCGCTGCCGTGCGCAGATAGGGGGCGAGGTAGCGGCCGGTGTGGCTCTCCGGCGCGCGGGCGACCTCCTCCGGGGTGCCGGCGGCCACCAGCCGGCCGCCGCGGTCGCCGCCGTCGGGGCCGAGGTCGAGGATCCAGTCGGCGGTCTTGATGACCTCGAGGTTGTGCTCGATGACCAGCACGGTGTTGCCCTGGTCGACCAGTGCCTGCAGCACCTCCAGCAGCTTCTTCACGTCGTCGAAGTGGAGGCCGGTGGTCGGCTCGTCGAGAATGTAGAGCGTGCGGCCCGTCGCCCGCCGCGACAGCTCCTTCGACAGCTTCACGCGCTGCGCCTCGCCGCCGGACAGGGTGGTGGCGGGCTGGCCGACGTGGATGTAGCCGAGGCCGACTTTCTGCAGGGTCTCCAGCTTGTTGCGGATCGTGGGCACCGCCTTGAAGAACTCGACGCCCTCGTCGACCGTCAGGTCGAGAATGTCGGCGATCGACTTGTCCTTGAAGGCGATCTCCAGGGTCTCGCGGTTGTAGCGCTTGCCCTTGCAGACGTCGCACTGCACGTAGACGTCGGGCAGGAAGTGCATCTCGATCTTGATGACGCCGTCGCCCTGGCAGGCCTCGCAGCGCCCGCCCTTCACGTTGAACGAGAAGCGGCCCGGCTTGTAGCCGCGCGCATTGGACTCCGGCAGGCCGGCGAACCAGTCGCGGATCGGCGTGAAGGCGCCGATGTAGGTGGCCGGGTTGGAGCGCGGCGTGCGGCCGATCGGCGACTGGTCGATGTCGATGATCTTGTCGATGTACTCGACCCCCTCGATGGCGTCGTGGGTGCCGGGAAGGGCGCGCGCCTTGTGCAGGCGGCGGGCCAGCGCCTTGTAGAGCGTCTCGATGATGAGCGTCGACTTGCCGCTGCCGGAGACGCCGGTGACGCAGGTGAAGGTGCCGAGCGGAATCGCCGCATCGACCTTCTGCAGGTTGTTCGCGGTGGCGCCGAGGATGCGGATCTCCTGGCCCGGGTGGCCCTCGCGGCGCAGGCGCGGTACCTCGATCTGGCGCAGGCCCGTGAGGTACTGCCCGGTCAGGCTCTCCGGGTTCTGCATGACCTCCTCGGGCTTGCCGATGGCGATCACCCGGCCGCCGTTGACGCCGGCGCGCGGGCCCATGTCGACCAGGTAGTCGGCGCTGCGGATGGCGTCCTCGTCGTGCTCCACCACGATGACGCTGTTGCCGAGGTCGCGCAGGCGGCGCAGCGTCTCCAGCAGGCGCTCGTTGTCGCGCTGGTGCAGGCCGATGGAGGGCTCGTCCAGCACGTAGAGCACGCCGGTAAGGCCGGAGCCGATCTGCGAGGCGAGGCGGATGCGCTGGCTCTCGCCGCCGGAAAGGCTGCCGGAGCCGCGGCTGAGCGTCAGGTAGTCGAGCCCGACGTCGACCAGGAAGCGCAGGCGCTCGTTGATCTCCTTCAGGATGCGCGCCGCGATCTCCTGCTGCTTTGGCCTGAGCTTGCCGTTAAGGGCGGAGAACCAGGCAGCGGCGTGGGCGACCGAGAACTCCGCGACCTGGCTGATGTGCAGGCCGTCGAGCTTCACCGCCAGGGCCTCCGGCTTCAGGCGGTGGCCGTTGCAGACGTCGCAGGCCTTGTTGCTCTGGTACTTGGCGAGGTCGTCGCGGATCCAGTCGCTGTCGGTCTCCCGCCAGCGCCGCTCCATGTTCGGGATCACGCCCTCGAAGGGCTTCGAGGTCTTGTATTTCCTCAGGCCGTCCTCGTAGGTCATGGCGATCTCGGCCTTGCCGGAGCCGTAGAGGATGGTGTCGCGCACCACCGGCTTCAGCTCGGCCCAGGGCGTGCGCGTCGAGACCTTGAAGTGCCTGGCGATGCTGTCGAGGGTCTGCTGGTAATAGGGCGACGGCGTCGACGAGCGCGACCACGGCGCCACCGCGCCGCCGCTGAGCGGTAGCTTGGGGTCGGGCACCACCAGATCCGGGTCGAAGTAGAGGGTGATGCCGAGGCCGTCGCAGGCCGGGCAGGCGCCGAAGGGGTTGTTGAACGAGAACAGGCGTGGCTCGATCTCGTCGATGGTGAAGCCGGAGACCGGGCAGGCGAACTTGGCCGAGAAGGTGGTGCGCTCGCCGGTCTTGGCGCCGGTCTTGGCGCCGCTCTTGGCGTTCCCCGACTTCGCTTCCTCGGCGAAGGCGAGGCCGTCGGCGAGGTGGAGCGCCGTCTCGAAGCTGTCGGCCAGGCGCGTCTCGATGCCGGCGCGCACCACCAGGCGGTCGACCACCACCTCGATGTCGTGTTTGCGCTTCTTGTCGAGCGCCGGGGCGGCGTCGATCTCGTGCAGCGTGCCGTCGATCTTCACGCGCTGGAAGCCGCGCTTCTGGAGGTCGGCCAGCTCCTTCCTGTACTCGCCCTTGCGCCCGCGCACGATCGGCGCCAGCAGGTAGAGGCGCGTGCCCTCCGGCATCTCCATCACCCGGTCGACCATCTGGCTGACCGTCTGGCTCTCGATCGGCAGCCCGGTCGCCGGCGAGTAGGGAACGCCCACGCGCGCGAACAGCAGGCGCATGTAGTCGTAGATCTCGGTCACCGTGCCGACGGTGGAGCGCGGGTTCTTCGAGGTGGTCTTCTGCTCGATGGAGATCGCCGGCGACAGGCCGTCGATGGAATCGACGTCCGGCTTCTGCATCAGCTCGAGGAACTGGCGCGCATAGGCCGACAGCGACTCGACATAGCGCCGCTGCCCCTCGGCATAGATGGTGTCGAAGGCGAGCGACGACTTGCCGGAGCCGGACAGCCCGGTGATCACCACCAGCTTGTTGCGGGGCAGGGTGACGTCGATATTCTTCAGATTGTGCTCGCGCGCGCCGCGGATCGCGATCACAGGACCTTGCGGACCGTTTGGCATCAAAAAGGCACGGCCTTTCGGGGCTGGAGTAGGCGGTTTCCGATGGGTCGGGATAACCGGTGGCGCCGGGCCACCGCAGTCGTCAATATGGGGGAACGGAGGGGGAAAATCGAGCCCCCCGAGGGGCCCGGCCGCTTGTGGATAAGGGATTGCTGACAGCTCCCTGTCAGGCGGCTAGAGTCCGCTCCCTCGCGAGCACAGCTACACGTAGAAATTGGAGAAAGACAGCATGGCGGGCAGTGTGAACAAAGTCATCCTGGTGGGCAACCTGGGGCGCGATCCGGAGATCCGCAGCACCCAGGACGGCACCAAGATCGCCAACCTGTCGCTCGCCACCTCGGAAACCTGGCGCGACCGCAACTCGGGAGAGCGGCGCGAGCGCACCGAATGGCACCGCGTCGTCATCTTCAACGAGAAGCTCTGCGAGGTGGCCGAGAAGTATCTGCGCAAGGGCTCCAAGATCTACATCGAGGGCGCCCTGCAGACCCGCAAGTGGACCGACCAGAACGGCGTCGAGAAGTACACCACCGAGGTGGTGCTGCAGCGCTTCCGCGGCGATCTGACCATGCTCGACGGCCGCCAGGACGGCGGCGGGGGCGGCGGCTACGGCGACGACGGCCCGAGTGGCGGTTCGGGCGGCGG
>DATCXZ010000277.1:0-2936 GCA_036570545.1 Kiloniellaceae bacterium | reverse complement strand
CGCCACCAGGGTGGCGTCGCCCGGCTGCGCCGCAGCGAAGAAGACGTCATGCCAGTGGGCGTCGGCACCGGCGTGCACCTTGGCCAGCTCGGCGGTGGCGGTGAGCGCCCGTGCAAGCTGCCAGCCGCAGAGCCCGCCGGGCAGGCCGTCGAGACCAAGGTCGGCGGCGAAGCGCGCCTCGCTGCCGCCGCTCTCCAGCGCCGTCGCCCAGGCACGCGACAGCGGCAGAAACCAGCGGGCGACGAGCTTCACCGCCAGGCGGTCGTACCACGGCCGCATGAGAAGCGACCCCAGCGGGGGCCAGCTCAGCGGCGAGAACGGCGGTGGCGGCAGGGCTGCTGGATTGGGAGAGGACCGCGAATCGTCTGAGATCATGCCGCGCGAGCATAGCCGCTGGGTTGCGGTTGCACAGACCTTTTGCGCTGGCCGCTCGCCCTCCCTGCGCCCCCGCTCAGGTTTTCTTCAGGGCCCCCGCGATGGCTTTGACGATGGCGAGGAGGATGCCGCCGCCGACGCCGCCGCCGACGATCTGCCCCACGATCGCGCCGAGATCAAGACCGCCGGCGGTGGCCCCGGCCGTCTCGGCCACTCCGGCACCGCCCAGCAGCGCCGCGATGATCTGTCCGCCGATGCCTCCGCCGACGATGCCGGCAATGGAGTTCACCACCACCCCCATGTCGATCGAATTGAAGATCTTGGCGGCCGCGTTCCCCCCTGCTGCGCCGGCTATAAGCGAAATGATCAGCTCGACCATATCCGATTCTCCTCAATGAGGCCGGCCCAACGACGCCGGCTGCGGCTGGAAAGAGTCCTTCAGCCGGAGAAACGATATCATGGCGAATACGCGCTTGGCGCTTGCCCCTTGGTCCCATTGCCCGCGGGACGGCGCACCACGGCCGGGAGCCGGGCCTGACCGCCGGGCCTCAGCCCAGCATGTTGTTCACTTCCTTGGGCAGGGCGACGACGAGGCCGTCGAGGTCCTCGGTCATGACGATCTGGCAGCCGAGGCGCGAAGTCGGCGCCAGGCCGAAGGCGAGGTCGAGCATGTCTTCCTCATCCTCGGAAGGCTCGCCCAGCTTGCCGTACCACGCCTCATCGACGATGACGTGGCAGGTGGCGCAGGCGAGCGAGCCCTCGCAGGCGCCCTCGATGTCGATATCGAAGCGGTGGGCAATTTCCATCACCGAGAGGCCGAGGGGGGCGTCCACTTCCTTGCGGTTCCCGTCCTTCTCGATGAACGTCAACTTCGGCATAAAGACTTGCTCCTAACTCACTGAAATACCGGACTATAATCTGCTGCAGCACTGCCTTCTCTACGCAGACGCGCCACCTGGGCGGCGAGTTCCGCCACCGCCGCGTCGATTTCCGCCTCGGTGTTGAAGCGGCCGACGGCGAGCCGGATCGAGCTGCGCGCCCGCGCCTCCGGGAGGCCCAGGGCCGTGAGGACGTAGGACGGCTCCACCGCCGCCGAGGTGCAGGCCGAGCCGGAGGAGACCGCGAGGCCCGGCATGGCCCGCATGAGCGCCTCCGCGTCCACCCCCTCGAAGGCGAGGTTGAGGTTGCCCGCAATGCGCTGCGTCGCGTGACCGTTCAGGCTGACGCCGGAAAGGCGCCCTCTAATGCCCTCCAGCAGCCGCGTCTTCAAGGCCGAAATGCGCGCGCTTTCGCCCTCCATCTCGGCCGCGGCGATGGCGGCGGCGGCGCCCAGTCCGACGCAGAGGGGCGTCGCCAGGGTGCCGGAGCGCAGGCCGCGCTCCTGGCCGCCGCCGTCGATCAGCGCCTCCAGGCGCACGCGCGGGCGGCGGCGCACGTAGAGCGCGCCGATGCCCTTGGGGCCATAGAACTTGTGGCCGGAGATGCTGAGCAGATCGATGCCGAGCGCCGCCACGTCGAGCGGCATCTTGCCGACTGCCTGGGCGGCGTCGCAGTGGAAGTAGGCGCCCTTGTCGCGGCACAGCGCGGCGATCTCCGCCAGCGGCTGGATGACGCCGATCTCGTTGTTCACCGCCATGACGGAGACCACGGCCGTCTCCTCGGTCACGGTCTCCGCCAGCAGGTCGAGGTCGACCAGCCCATCGGCGCCGACCGGCAGCACGTCGACGCGGTGGCCCTCGCGCGCGAGTTGCTCGACGCTCTCCAGCACGCACTTGTGCTCGCTGGCCAGGGTCACGGCGTGGGGCCGCCGCTCGCGGTGAAAGCGCGCGGCGCCCTTGATGGCGAGGTTGTTGGACTCGGTGGCGCCGGAGGTGAAGATCACCTCGCGCGGGCTGGCACCGATGAGGGCGGCGAGCTGTCCGCGCGCCTGCTCCACCGCCTCCTCCGCGTCCCAGCCAAAGGCGTGCGCCGTCGAGTGCGGGTTGCCGAAGCGCTCGGTGAAGAAGGGCAGCATGGCCTCGACCACCCGCGGGTCGGTCGGCGTGGTTGCCTGGTTGTCGAGGTAGACGCCCGGCGGGCGGCGGTTTTTGCTGGTCGCGTGCTCGGCCATGGCGCCCTCCTCAGGCCGCCCGGCTGCGGCGATAGAGATCGCCCCAGGCACCGAGCAGGCAGTCGATGTCCGCGGGCGTGCTGGCCCAGCCGAGCGAGACGCGGATCGCCGCGCCGGCCTCCTCCGCGCTCGCCCCCATGGCGGCCAGCACGTGGGAGGGCTGCACCTTGCCGGACGAGCAGGCCGAGCCGGAGCTGACCGCCACGCCGGCGAGGTCGAGCGCCATGATCTGGGTCTCCGCCGGCAGGCCGGCCAACGCCACGCAGGAGGTGTTGGGCAGCCGCGGCGCGGCCGCCCCGAAGATCTTAGCTTCAGGCGCCAACATACTGATCTGCTTCTCAAAATTATTGCGCAGCTCAACCAGCCTCTGAAGTCGCGGCAAATCCTGAAGTGCCGTCTGAGCTGCGGCGCCGAAGCCCGCGATACCCGGCAGGTTTTCGGTGCCGGCGCG
>DATCXZ010000276.1:0-3066 GCA_036570545.1 Kiloniellaceae bacterium | reverse complement strand
CCCAGGCCTTCGCCTGGCTCGCCCTGCGCGCGCTCGCGGGCTTGCCGCTCACCCTGCCGACGACGACCGGCGTCAGCCGGCCGGCGACCGGCGGGCGCCTGCACAGGGTGGCGGGTGGGTGAGGTAGGGCATGCACGCATGTCTGCCGTTCACTCAGGCCGTCATCCCGGCCAAGCGAGCGCCAGCGAGCGCGAGCCGGGATCCAGGGGCGAGTGCCTGAGCGCTTGCCCTGGACCCTCGGCTCGGAGGAGGCCGAAGGTGACGATGAGAGTTGGCGCCGCCGCCGGTGCGATCGCTGCGGGCGACGTGTCCGCGCCAGACGCCTGAGGACCGGCTGAAGCAGGCTCACCCGGCCGCGCTGCGGCTTTTCTCCTTGGCGAGCGACTTGCTGAGGTAGTCGTCGACGTGGCCGCTCAGCTCGTCCATCTCGTCCTGGAAGAAGTGCCCGGCGCCACGGACCACGCGGTAGTCGATGGCGATGCCACGCTGGCTCGACAGCTTGTCGACCAGCTTCTTCACCGCGTTCTCCGGCACCACCTCGTCCTTGTCGCCCTGAACGATCAGGCCGGAGGAGGGGCAGGGGGCGAGGAAGCTGAAGTCGTGCATGTTGGCCGGCGGCGCCACCGAGATGAAGCCGTTGATCTCCGGCCGGCGCATCAGGAGTTGCATGCCGATCCAGGCGCCGAAGGAGAAGCCGGCGATCCAGCACGACTCGGCGTTGTCGTTGTAGGTCTGCAGCCAGTCTAGTGCCGAGGCCGCATCCGAAAGCTCTCCCTCGCCGCGATCAAAGGTGCCCTGCGAGCGGCCGACGCCACGGAAGTTGAAGCGCAGCACCGAGAAGCCCTGGCGCACGAAGGCATGAAACAGGGTGTAGACCACCTTGTTGTTCATGGTGCCGCCGTATTGCGGATGGGGATGCAGCATGAGCGCGATGGGCGCGTTGGGGCGCTTGCTGTGCTGGTAGCGTCCTTCAAGTCGGCCTTCCGGCCCGTTGAAGATCACGTCAGGCATCGACTGTTCTTCCTATCGTTCGGTAATCAGCCTGCGCAGGGAGGCCAGGAAAACCTTCCCCTTTGGCCGAAGGAGACGGGCTGCCGCGGCCCGGCCGCAAACTTGACCAAATTACTCAGGCTTACTATATCTCACTGTATTGCAGGTGCTGGGCTCCGGTTGCAGGTGCTGGGGAGCGCATCATCTGCGCGGCTGCCGCCCTCGGCCCCGAGGGGTGGAGAAGGGCGGCGATACTAGCACAACGGGCGAAGCGATGTTCAAGTCTCTACAGGCAGAGATCGATGCGACCATGCAGCGCGACCCGGCGGCGCGTTCCCGCCTAGAGGTGGTGCTTTGCTATCCCGGTTTCCAGGCGGTCATCCTCTACCGGCTGTCCAACGCCTTCTGGCGCCGGGGCTGGTTCCTGGTCGGGCGGTGGATTTCCGCCGTCGCGCGCCTGCTGACCGGCATCGAGATTCATCCGGGCGCCACCATCGGGCGCCGCTTCTTCATCGACCACGGCATGGGCGTGGTGATCGGCGAGACCGCGGAGATCGGCGACGACGTGACCCTCTACCAGGGCGTCACCCTCGGCGGCACCTCGCCCAGCGTTGACAGCGACAGCCAGCGTAACGTGAAGCGCCACCCGACGCTCAAAGACAACGTCATCGTCGGCTCCGGCGCGCAGATCCTCGGCCCCTTCGAGGTCGGGCGCTGCGCGCGCATCGGCGCCAACGCGGTGGTGACCAAGGAGGTGCCGGAGGGCGCCACCATCGTCGGTATCCCCGGCCGCGCGGTGCAGACCACGCGCCCGGCCCAGTCCGCGGCGGCCCCCTTCGTCGCCTACGGCACGCCGGTCGGCAATATTCCTGACCCCATCGCGCGGGCGCTCGACGGCCTGCTCGACGAGGTGCAGAGCCTGCGTGCCCGGGTCAACGAGCTGGAGGGGCGGCGCGGCGGCGACCGGTCCGGCAACGGGATGCCCGTCGAGGGCGACGAGCGCGATGCCGGCCAGTCGGAGCCGCGCGAGAGCAAGTGCTAGCCTGCGCATGCGCAGGTAAGGGAGATATCAGGTGAAGCTGAGTACGAAGGGTCGCTACGCCGTGATGGCGCTGTGCGATCTTGCCAGCCATGTGGAGGGCCGTCCGGTCGCGTTGGCCGACATCGCCGAGCGGCAGGAGATCTCGCTGTCCTATCTGGAGCAGCTCTTCGCCAAGCTCAGGCGTGGCGGCCTTGTGCGTTCCGTGCGCGGGCCGGGCGGCGGCTACCTGCTCGCTCATGCGCCCGGCGAGACGCGCATCTCCGACATCATCCTGGCGGTCGACGAGCCGATCCGTGCCACCCGCTGCACGCCCGGCCAGCCGTTCGGCTGCCGCAGCAACAAGAGTCGCTGCCAGACCCATGACCTCTGGGAAGAGCTCGGCAACCAGATCTACCTCTATCTCAGCTCGGTGAGCGTGGCGGACGTGATCGCCCGGCGGGTGCTGGGCACCAGCGGGCTGGTCTGCTGCGCCGAGGGCGAGGGCGCCGGTGCCAGCCCCGCCGGTGCCAGCCATGCCCCCGGTCCGGGCCGTGCTGCAGGCTAGCGCCCGCGGCGGCTCCATGCGGCTCTGAACATGACCGTCTACCTCGACTACAACGCGACCGCACCGATCCGGCCGGAGGCCCTGGCGGCGATGACTGCCGCACTGGCCGAGCCCGGCAATGCCTCCTCGGTGCACGGCCCCGGCCGCCGGGCGCGGCGGCTGATCGAGACGGCGCGGGCCCAGGTCGCCGCGCTGGCCGATGCCGATCCCACCTGGGTCATCTTCACCTCGGGCGGCACCGAGGCGAACAACCTGGCGCTGGCCGGGCTGCCCGCCGCGCGCATCCTGATCTCCGCCGGCGAGCATGACTCGCTGCGCCAGGCGGCCCCGACGGCACAGCGCATCCCCCTCACGCCCGACGGCGTGGTCGAGCTCGACGCCCTGGCGGCGCTGCTGGAGGACGCGCCGGCGGGGTCGCTGGTGTCGGTCATGCTGGCCAACAACGAGACCGGCGTTATCCAGCCGATCGCCGAGGTCGTGGCGGTCGCGC
>DATCXZ010000275.1:0-10180 GCA_036570545.1 Kiloniellaceae bacterium | reverse complement strand
CCGACGACGACTGCGGCTGGGCGGCGGTCGTGATCAGCGTCGAGCCGCTGCGCCGCCAGCCCTGCGCCGGCGCGGCGGTGGTCATCGACCGCTTCGACGTCTGGCGGGAAGGCGCCCACGCGGTGCGCCTGGACGCCGCCGGCATCGCCGTCGAGACGGTCGCCCAACAGCAGGGCGGGCGACCCTGGTCACCCTACGTCAAGCGCCGGCCGCCGTGGGAGACGGCGCAGTAGGGATGCGCGACCACCCCCTTCGTCACCCTCGGCCCCCGAGCCGAGGGTCCAGAGCAAGCGACGGAACGGTGGCCCGCGAAGCGTGTACAGGCTGGAGAGTCGAAACCGAGCTTCTAATAACGCCGCAGCAGGCTCACCAGGCGGCCCTGGATGGCGACCCGCTCGGGCGGGAAGATGCGCGTCTCGTAGGCCTTGTTGGCGGGTTCCAGCGCCACCGCGCCGCCCTTGCGGCGCAGGCGCTTCAGGGTGGCCTCCTCGTTGTCGATGAGCGCCACCACGATGGTGCCGTTCTCCGCCGTGTCGCAGCGCTCGATGACAACCGTGTCGCCGTCGAGAATGCCGGCATCGATCATCGAATCGCCGTCGACTTCCAGCGCGTAGTGCTCGCCGCTGCCCATCATGGCGGCCGGGACGTCGACGTAGTTGGAGTGGTCGCGCAGCGCCTCGATCGGTGTGCCGGCGGCGATGCGGCCATAAAGCGGAAGCTGCAGCGCCTCGCTGTCGTTGGCCGCCATGGCGCCGGGAATGGAGGACGAGAATCCGCCGCGGATGACCTTGGGGGCAAAGCCGGTGCGCGGCGCCTGCGGCAGGCTCTCCTGGCCCGGCCGCGCGGCCGCGGCCTCGACGTCGCTCGGCAGCCGCATCACCTCGACGGCGCGGGCGCGGTGGGCCAGGCGGCGGATGAAGCCGCGCTCTTCAAGCCCGGTGATGAGCCTGTGAATGCCCGACTTGGACTTGAGGGCGAGGGCGTCCTTCATCTCGTCGAAAGAGGGCGAGACGCCGTTTTTCTGAAGGTGCCGGTGGATGAAGAGCAGAAGCTCGTGCTGCTTTTTGGTGAGCATGGATCGCCTGGACCCCCCGTGTGTCGTCCCTCCGCGAGGCAACGACCACAAAATATGGAACAAAACAAAAACTTCCATGCTTGTTCTAGTTTGGTTCTCCACCACCGTCAAGCCCTATTGACCGCTAGTTAGGTACCAATAGATCAGGGGTGGTACCAAAAAGTAGGGGGGCGACCCGGGATTTGGTGGGATCGCCCGGGAAATACTGGGACAGCGGCTAAGTAATCCGGCCGCCGCCGCTCAAGTATTCGGGCCTCCCGAACCCGATCTCCAGCCGGCGCTGCCGGGCATAGCGGCCGATCGCGGAGCGGCTCGGCGTGCGATCGGCGCCGAAGGCGGCATTGATCCGGCGGCGCATCTCATCGACCGTCAACGGCTCCCGCAACAGGCCCTCCAGGAAGGCTTGGACGGCCAGATCGTGGTAGATCTTCGACCGCCTCCGAGAGAGCACTGGACGCCCGCTCATAGCGCTCTCAGCGCCCTCTGAGAGGCGGGAAATCATAGGTCCGCCGAACGGCAATGCCGTCGCGATCGATCCGGGCGGTGATGAGCTGGCCGCCGATGCCGACACCAGGCCGGAGCCGGCCCCACTCGTAGCTCTCATAGAAGTTCTTCGCCAGCGCCACGTGAAAAGCCTCAGTCTCCTCCCCCATCGCCGCCGGACTCCAGCGCGCCGCCAGGTCGAGATAGTCGGTGCCGCCCGGGTTGACCTCGGGCATCGTCGTGTGACCGGGCTCAGTCAGGAGCTGAGAGGCGAAGCCGCTCAGGCTGTGGTAGACGGCGCCGATCGCGCGGCCGTGGGCCTCGGACCACCCTGCAGTAACTATGATCGCCTCACCCGGCTCGCCGGCGGCCTTCTGCATGGCCGGCAGCTCCTTCGCCGCGTTCCGATCAGCGGTTAGAAGATCGCCCGCGGTTCGTGTGCCCATCAGAAAGTTGACCCACCGCAGGAACGTGAACCACCCTCCGGAGCCTGCCGTGACCATGTGCAAGTGCGGGATGGCAGCGATCTTGCTCGCATGACCGAACGGCAGAGCGGGGCCTGACCGATTGGCGCCGCTCATATCCGTGACAAAGGTGTCCGTCGAAAGCAGGGCGAACTCCGGTGCCACCGTCAAAATCAGCATGGTCATTGTGGTGGCTTCGCCTCGCCGACGCAGAGCCGGCCTGTGACCCCAATGCCGGCGGACACCGCCGCGCCCAGCGTGCTGATTCCGCCTGTCGTGGTCATCAGGCCCAGCGCGGTGCCGCCGATGTAGGGCGCGGCGATGGAGAGCGCCACCACCGCCACCATGAGGAATATCCGGAGCGGGTTCTTGCCGCCCCCGTCACCCTGCGGCACCACGCGGATCGCCAGCTCGACGCCGGGGTTCGGTCGCACGCGGTGCCACAGGTGCCGCTCGATCTTGTGCGGCCCGATCCAGACATGCGCGTGCAAGCGCAGCATCGGATCCGGCTGCACGATGTCGAGGATCTCCGCGACCGTGAGCCCGGCCGGCACCTCGACGCGCAGGTGCTCGGCGGTGAAGGGGTGCGGGCAGGCCTGCACCTTGACGGGCGGCAGGAGCCGCCCCTCGGCATCGATTACGGAAGGCAGCCCGGCTACCATCAGCTTCCGACCGTGATCCCTTCGAGGATGTGGAAGCTGGCCGGCCGGCGCACCAGGAAGTCGACGCGAGCCCAGCCGACGTATTCGATCAGGAGATTGCTCACGTAGGTACCGACCCGAAGTGCTTCCACCGTGGCATCGAGCCGCACACCAAGAACCAGGTCGGCGAAGTCGCCAAGAACGATGATGCTCTCATTCTCGCCGGCGCCAAGATTGTTGGGGATAGTGGTGGTCGGACGGAAAACCGTATTCTCGATCGCTTTCGGTCGCCGCACAGGCTGGCCATCGGCGGTGCGCAGGTTCTCCAGCGTGGCCCAAGAGCGCGGCGACATGATCGCGTTCTTGTCCACCCGCTCCAGAACGGCATTGCTCTCCAGCAGCCCCCGCAAGCCATTTACGATGGGCTCGTAGTGTCCAAGCAGGCCGACACTCGCGGTGGTGCCGATTCCCGTGGCGCCGTAGATGCCCTGCGGCTCGTTGCTCTCGCCGCTGCCGATCAGCCCGACCCGGTCGATCTCCTGCGCCAGCGACCTATGCATGACCGCCATGAGCTGAGCGCCGAAATTCGGGCTGTCCTGCGCGATCTCCGCAGTGCCCTGGCAGCGCACGGCAACCGACTTGGCCACCAACTGCACCAGCTCGAAAGTCGGATCACTGGGATCGATCGTTCCTGCCTCCGCGCGCCAGTGCACGGTTGGATCGGTAAGCTGGCGTGAAGCCGTCACCGTGCGCTCCTCCATTGTCGCCGTGGTCATGCCTGCGGCGTTCAGGACCATGTTGGCGCGAAGGCCATCGATCCACTGGCCTTGGAAAAACTCAGGAAGAAGGATGCCGGAGGTCCCGCCGGAAAGAGACTTCTGGTGATCCCTGGCGAACTTGAGAGCGTCGGCGTCTTCGCAGCGTTCGCCGATCATCGAGGCCGCCAGCCAGCGATCGATGGAAATCTCTGGCTGTGCCGTCGACTGCAGCACGTCGGCCATCTTGACCCCGTTGCTGACCTCGTAAACGTAGCCGTGCTGCGTTGGAAAGGCCTTATAGCCCTCGCCGCCGAGCTGGCCCTTGCGGTGGGCGCCGGAAGGATCGGCGTGGATCATCCTTTGCAGGCCCATGTGCTTTGCGCCTCCGAGCGCTTCGATCTGTGTGTTCAAGTCCATCACCTCCAACTGCAGCGCCGACACCTTCTCGCTCACGGCGGTGACGTTGACCGTGCCGTCCTCATACTTCACTTCCTTGCCGAGGCACTTGACCTGGTTGAAGTCGAGATCGTCGCCGCCTGTGACCCTGGCTTCGTCGAACACCTGCGAAATCAGGTGCTCCTTCCGGTCGCGCTTGGCGACCAGGTCATGGAATCTGCTCATGGTTCCTCACGGGTTCTGAGAAAAGCGACCGGACGCCAGCAGGTGAGCACGGCGAAACCGCACGCGGATCGGGGGCCGCGTGCGGTAACACCATATCTGACATCGGAAAGTGCGGACATAATGCGTGCTGCTCTGCCAAGGTTCCTTGGAACGCGGCAGCACGCGCCGCTAGATAAGACGGGATAATAGCGCGCGCGGAATCGTTTGGGAAGAGCTCAGTCGACGATCAAACGGATTGTTCCGCAGCGCTGCGCCGCTCGGCATCCCAGCTCTGGATCGAGGCGCGGCTCACTCGCAGGGTCGCGGCGCGTGCTTCCTGGCTCATGCCGCGATCCTGCAAGCGTGCGTTGACGAACCGATTTGCCAACGGAATTTCCAACCGCTCGTCGGCCAGAGAGTCGACCAGCGCACGGGCTGCATCAGTGCCAACCAACTTTTCCAGGCGCGTGCCTTCGGCGCGTTTTGGAATGCGAAGGCGGCTGCCGCCAAGCTGTTGCACGATAGTGAGGGCAACGTTTTCACCCGCCGCCTCGATCAACAGGCGCACGACGTGGGGTATGAAGTCGCTCTTGCTGGACATCAGGGGCCGGGTCAGTCGCTGCTTGGGAGAGGTTACAGTGGAAAGCGCATCGCGCTAGGGGCGTAGCAGTTGGCCCTAAGGGACCGAAGCGACACCGTGTCGCTACGGCGACTGCCCTGCAAACGACACGCTGTCGCTTGTAGAAAGTGGCAGAAGCCAAACAGTTGGCTTCTGCCACTTGAAATCAAAATCCGGTTTCCGGTTTTTGATCAGGCGTCGCCGCGCGGCTTGCGTACCTCCATCGGTAGGACGCAATAGTTCCGCTCGCCGAACTCCTTCAGCATCTCCGCCGTCTTCTCAATGCCGAACACCTGGGCGTAAGCCGCCACGCTATGCCGGAGCTCCAGGTCAAGGGTCTCTTCGACTGTCAGCTGCAGCTGCTTACCGCACGTGATCATGCCGTCGTTGAGGATCTCAATGTACGCTGCCGACCGCTCGGCTTGGCTCATCTCAGACACTTTGGTCATGGTTCCCTCAAATATCCCTTTTAAGAGCGTTTAAGAGCCGTGAGAGCGGCTATCTGGCACTCCCACGGCTCCAGGGACCTCCCGGAGCGAAATTCGCTCCAGAGGCCTTAAATCGCCTCCTGGCGCTCTGCTTTCCGTTGGACCATCCGCGATAGGGCGCCGATCGCCTTCTGGGCATCGGCCGTGCCAAGGAATCGCAGGGCCGATGCCCAGCCCTGCCGGTCCAGCCACTTGCCGAGGCTGGCATCGTCGCCCTTGCCGTCGGTGTAGGCCTCCCAGAGCTTTCGGAGCTTCGCGACCTGGCCGTCGCTGGCCATCGACCAGTGCCGGCCGGCCAGGTTTACCTTGGCGGCGGTCGAGACGAAGCCGAGCTGCCGGAACACCTCCATCACCGCCGTGAAGCCGGCATCGTCCAGCTCTTTCGAGCTGCCGACGCCGGCGGCGTGCTTGAGGAGGGCGCGATAGCTGTCGTCGTCCAGGCCCGTCCGCGCCTGAGCGACATGAATAACGGCGAGCTTACTGCGGCTGAGCATCGGTTTCGGCCACCCGGTCCAAGTGCTTCATCATCTCGCCAACGTTCTGCTCTATGACCCGATAGACCTCCCGGATGCATTCACCGACCAGCTTGTGGTTGCCGTCGAGTGAGAGGCTGTTGGCGATTAGCAACTCGGCGGCTTTGGACAGCTTCACGATCCGATCCGAGGTCAGGTCGACACGATGCAACGGCGGCTGGCGGCTCCCGGTGGCATCACAGACGGCCTTTTCGATAACGGATTTCAACTCCTCTTGGCGCTGCAGCTTTTCACTCAGCCGCGTGTGCAACTCATGGATTGTGTTGTCAGGCATGCTTCCCCCAAAGACTCCGAAAAAGAACACTCTCCGGGCAGCCCCTTAAGAAACGATCACCGGCGGCCGAAACCGGTAGCCGTCAGGCCCGTCGAACCTGCAGCCGCCTTCAACTGCAGCAGGTTGGGCGGCGCTCCGTCGCTCAACTCTCGGGCTTTCTGGACGATCTGAAAGAGCTTGCGGAGGCCGCCGGCCGCCGCGTGATGGGCCAGCAGCTTGCGCGCCTCGGCGCCCTTGATGCGATGGGCCTCGAGCACGGCGGCGACGTCTTCCGGCAGCGGTTCTGGCCGATCGATCACGTGATGGGCGCGGCTCAGCAGCGCGCCATAGGCGGCCGCCTCCATCCTGCCGCGCAGCGCGTCGAACAGGCTGTCGTTGCCGGCGATGACCAGGCCGCACGCGCAAGCCTTCATATCGTGGATTGCCCGCAGCTCCTCCAGCAGGTCGAGCCGTGCGTGCTGCGCCTCGTCCAGGATCAGCAGCACCCGGCCACCCTCTTCGGCGATCTCACGGCAGAAACGTTCGAGCGCCAGGCGCGCCGCATGGGCCGATCCGGTCGTGTAGCTCGTGACCGGCGCTGACTGTGAGAAGTGCCACTCCCAGAGCTGCCCCACGGCCTTGCATGCGGCGCCGAGGCCAGCAGTCAAGGAGCGCGTCGAAGGGCTGAATGTCACCATCGCGGCATCGCACTCGTGAGCGGCGACGTAGCGCTCCAGGGTATGGGTCTTGCCGACGCCGAAGCCGCCGCGGATCACGGCGAGCAAGCTTTCCGAGTGGCACTCTCGCAGGGCGTGCGTGATCTCTTCATGCGTCGGAGTCGCGATCACACCAGACGCGCCCGCCTTGGGCCGGAACTCGATGACGTCGCTCATGACGCGGACCTCTTTTTCTGCTGCAGCATCTCGTAGTAGGTGGGCTCGCGCTGGGCTTCCGGCGCCGGCAGCGCGGGGGCGTCAAGACCGCCATTCTCCAGGGTTCGGCGCGCGTCGGCTGCGCGACCGCGTTCGCCGTCAAGGCCAAGCACTTCACCCGGCTCCGGGCTTGCCGGCGGCGGATTGAGCTGCAGAAAGCGATCCTGATAAGGCCGCAGGTCAGCCGGCGGCGCCTCGCGCTCCAGCTCCCGGGCGCCACGGTGCCGCAGCGTCTTGAGGCGCCCGGCTTCCTTTGCGCCGGCGATATCGATCTTGCCGAATGACGGCGCGGGACGGACCAGCGAGACGAAAGCGCCCTTCGGATCGAGCACCGCGAGCGGGAAGCCGCGGACAACCGGGACCATCACCGTGACCTTCTCGCCTTCCAGGTCCGATGCCCGGCTCAGGACATCCGAGGTCCAGTGCTGGTTGTTGTAATGGATGACGCCGCGCTTGACGGTGCGCGTTTCCGGACGGCTGAGCGCTTCGATCATCGTGGCGAGATCGGCCTTCTCAGGCCGCCAGCCACCATCAACCGCACCTTGCCAAACCTGATAGGCGCTTCGGTTTTCCAGGCCTTCCTTGGGCGTGCTGTTGAACGCTTCGAGGGCACCATAGAGTTCCTGCAGCAGTGCCTCGACATCGCCGGGGAAAGGCGTCGCGGGGCGGCCGACCGACTGCGTTTTCTTCGCCATGCGGTCGTTGCCGAGGTAGCCGGCCATCAGAGAAACGTGGTGGTCCATGAACACGCGGATCGCCGGCTCGATAGCCTTCGACCTGGCTGAGTAGGGGAGAGCCTGAACCACCCGTGCCAGGCCCTGGCTTTTCAGCAGCTCGACCCAGCCGTACTCGCTGCCGTTGTCGACGTAGACCACTTTGGGAAAGCCGATCTCTGCGCAGACGATCGCGAAGCTGAGGGCGACGTGCTCCATCCGCGCGCCCTCGCCGCGCGGCCGTGGAAGGAAGTGGCCGACCAGGCGGCCCGTGCAATCGTCCAGCCAGAGGATTGCCCACAGCTTCACCTGGCGGCCGTCGCGATCCTGGAACAGGAGGTCTACTGCTGTGCCGTCGCCGAAGAGAACGTCCATCGGGCGCTCAGACCGCAAGCGCTGAACGCTCGGCAGGGTGTCGTGAAAGGCCTTGCGGTCATGCAGGAAGGTGTCCGTCTTCCGGTGGCGTCGACGGCTCCAATCACAGATGAAGCGGCGCGGAACCTCACAGAGCTGCCGCAAGGCTTCATCCGACAGCTCTGAGCCCGCGGTGCGCGAGAGGTCGAAGAGGTCAATTGCGGCAAAGCGAGCGACTGTCCGCCAGCCTGCCCGCTGCGCCGGCGATGCCCACAGGGACCGCACCTTGCGATCCAGCTCCGCTGTGATCTCCACCTTGGCCGCCGGCGGGAGGTCAATGCCGCTGTCCCATGCCCGACCGACCAGGACGCGGGGCTTGCGGTCCTTGCCGCGCTTGCCCGGCCCGGCCGACCGCCCGGCCGGCGCAACGGCCAGCTCGGGGAACAGCTCGAAGGCGCGCTGCTGCAGTTCCGCCGGCAGGCTGTCGACCTCGAGAAGGTACCTCTGACCGCTCTTGCCGCCGCGCCCTGGTGACTGGACTGCGACCAGGCGAACGCCGCGCCAGGTACCTCCACCAACGCAAGCCTTAACAGCGAGCTTGGCGGCACGATCCGAAATCTCGGCTACCATCGCGAGCTGGCGGGTGCTCAACCGGATCGGTGCCGCCCCCTTCATTGACGGATACCCACTGCCTCGCACAACTCCCTACGGAGCTGGTCGGCCTTCGGCCCGACCCAGAGACCAAGGAGGGCGGCGCGCGCATTCTGCGGCCAGATGCCGCGCTCACGGCAGTGCCTGTTGAAGGAGCTGCCCTTAGCGATAAACCTTGCCCGAACAAGCCGGTACAGGTCATCATCGTGGCGGTGCTCTTGATGTGGATGCGCGGTCATTTGAAAGCAATAATGCAGTGGATATAACGTATGGTCAACGCTGATGCACGGCAGCCCGGTTTGCACTCGTCAATGGCAGGTCGCATCAGGGCCGCCATGGCCACTCATCGCGTGACCATGAAGGGCCTCTCTAAGGAAGCTGGTATTCCCTATGGCACGCTGCAGGGATATCTGCTGGAGCGGCACCCTATGCCGGCAGAAGCGCTTGGAAAGATTGCCGAAATTCTTGACGTGTCGGCAGACTGGCTGATCTCAGGGAAGCCGGCGAGGCTCGATACTCACTGCGCCGGCATGGCCCTCTTGCGGCTAGAAGAGATGAGATCAGGAGCTCAAAGAGTAGGGCACGAAATAGCCGTTCTCTCGGCCGGACAATTGTTTGCCGACTTCTACACCCACGAATACATGGAAGTTCGCAATAGCGGTGCCTCGCAGGAGCCTGCCGATATTTCCGGCGGTCGAGGCAAGGGCAAGCCCTAGCAGATTCCCCAATAGATTCCCCAATCGACCCGCACGCGCCTATCGGCTCCTTCCCCAATCGCCCTCTGAGTCGCTTCTAAGAGCTTGATAATGTGGCTCTTAGAGCTGCTTGCGGCTTTTTGCGCCACAACTAGCGATTGGGGAATCTCTTGGGGAAGGATAAAGGAAGGTCGGGCTTCTTGTTATTCAATCACTTAGGCCGCTTTTCGGGCCGGAGCAATTTGTGCCACCCGGCGCGACTTTTTTGTGCCCGTCTACCGCGTGCAGACAACCGGCAGACCGCGAAAAGGAATAGGGCGCCGGCCGGAATCAGAGGCCGGGCAGAAGCTGCGGGAAGGAGAGCACCTCGACGGGCGCGCCCTTGGCGATCGCCGGCGCGTGGGGCGCCCGCACGATGAGGCCGTCCGCCGCGGCCAGCAGGGCCAGCATGGAGGAATCCTGTCGGCCGTAAGGCGTCGCTGTGCGCCGGCCGTCGCCGTTCGCCGCGACGGTGGCGCGCAGGTAGTCCTGGCGGCGGTCGTTCGCCGGCAGGTCGGCGCCCAGCGCCATCGGCTCCAGCGGATGGGCCGGCACGTCGAGGCCGAGCAGAGCGTTCAGCGCCGGCCGCGCGAAGAGGAGGGAGCAGACCACGGCGGAAACCGGATTGCCGGGCAGGCCGAGCACCGGCGTGCCGGCGAGGTCGCCGAACATCAGCGGCTTGCCCGGGCGCATGGCGATCTTCCAGAAATCGAGCGCCATGCCCTGGCCGCCCAGCGCCTTCTGCACCAGGTCGTGCTCGCCGACCGAGGCGCCGCCGGTGGTGAGCAGCAGGTCGGCGCCGCGGGCGCCGGCAGCCAGCTCAACGAGGCTGTCCTCGGTGTCGGCGGCGATCGGCAGCAGCAGCGGCTCGCCGCCGCAGGC
>DATCXZ010000274.1:0-3582 GCA_036570545.1 Kiloniellaceae bacterium | reverse complement strand
GAAGCGTCCGCCGAGGCCCCCGCCGAGGCCACCGCCAAGGAAGGCGCGCCGCAGGCCTGACGCGACACCGGCAAAGGGGCGGGGCGCCGCAGCGGCGGCCTCCCCCTTGCGCCCGCTCACGACATCAAAGAAGAAGGATTCCGCCATGGCTGAAATCACAGCGGCGCTCGTCAAGGAACTGCGCGAGGCGTCCGGCGCGGGCATGATGGACTGCAAGAAGGCGCTGACCGAGAGCGGCGGCGACCTCGAGGCCGCGGTCGACTGGCTGCGCAAGAAGGGCCTCGCCGCGGCCGCCAAGAAGGCCGGACGCGTGGCCGCCGAGGGCCTGGTCGGCGTCGCTGCCGAAGGCACCCGCGGCGCCGTGGTCGAGGTGAACTCCGAGACCGACTTCGTCGCCCGCAACGAGAGCTTCCAGGACTTCGTGCGCAAGGTTGCCGGCGTGGCGCTGGAAGTCGGCGACGACGTCGAGGCCCTCAAGGCGGCGAAGCTCCCCGGCACCGGCAATCCGGTGGCCGACGAGCTGACCAACATGATCGCCCGCATCGGCGAGAACATGTCCCTGCGCCGTGCGGCCGCCATCGCCGTCGCGGACGGCGTGGTCTGCTCCTATATCCACAACCAGACAGCGCCCGGCCTCGGCAAGATCGGCGTCCTCGTCGGCCTCGAGTCGAAGGGCGACAAGGCGAAGCTCGAGGCGCTCGGCCGCCAGCTCGCCATGCACGTGGCCGCCGCGCAGCCGCAGGCCGTCGACCGCACCGGCGTCGACGCCAGCGCCCTGGAGCGCGAGCGCGACGTGCTGAGCGAGCAGGCCCGCGCCAGCGGCAAGCCCGAGGACATCATCGCCAAGATGGTCGAGGGCCGCCTGCGCAAGTTCTACGAGGAGGTCGTGCTGCTGGAGCAGATCTACGTCATCGACGGCGAGACCAAGGTCTCCAAGGTGCTCGAGGCGGCGGCCAAGGACGCCGGCGCGCCGGTCACGATCGCCGGCTTCGCGCGCATCCAGCTTGGCGAGGGCGTCGAGCGCGAGGAGCAGGACTTCGCCGCGGAGGTCGCCGCCACGCTCGGCGGCTGACCGAGCGTTCTTTTCCGCCGCCGGTCCGCCGCCGGCCACCGTTTTGCCTTGATTCGGTGTCAAAAGGCGGTGGCCGGGGCGGTGGCGCTCGCTCCCCTGGCAAGCGGCGGCCCGGCGCATTACCATGGCCTCGCTTCCACCGGCCGCCGCGGCGCACCGTCGCCGGAGGCCCGCCGCCAGAGTTCAAAAAGGGGCTCATGTCCAACACGCAACCCCGGGCCGCCAGCCCCCAGAAGTACAAGCGTGTCCTGCTGAAGATTTCCGGCGAGGCCTTGATGGGCAACCGGGAGTACGGCATGGACCCGGCGATGGTGGCGCAGATCGCCCGCGACGTCGCCGAGGTGCGCACCCTCGGCATCGACGTCTGCCTGGTGGTCGGCGGCGGCAACATCTTTCGCGGCGTGTCGGCCGCCGCGCGCGGCATGGAGCGTGCCTCGGCCGACTACATGGGTATGCTGGCGACGGTGATCAACGCGCTCGCCCTGCAGAACGCCCTCGACAACATCGGCTGCGACACCCGGGTGCAATCGGCCATCCCGATGGCGACGGTGGCCGAGCCCTACATCCGCCGGCGCGCCGTGCGCCACATGGAAAAGGGGCGGGTGGTGATCTTCGCCGCCGGCACCGGCAACCCCTTCTTCACCACCGACACGGCGGCCGCCCTGCGCGCCTCGGAGATGGGCTGCGACCTGCTGCTGAAGGGCACCAAGGTGGACGGCGTCTACGACTCGGACCCGGCCAGGAACCCCGAGGCCAAGCGCTACGACACGCTGGGCTACATGCAGGTGCTGACCCAGGATCTCGGCGTCATGGACCACGCCGCCATCTCGCTTGCCCGGGAAAACGCTATCCCTATCCTGGTCTTCTCAATATACAGGCCGGGCGCCTTCGCCGAGGTGCTGTCCGGCAATGGCTGCTTCACACTGGTGCAAAACGAGGGATGATTCCGTGGCAGACCCCGATCTGAGCGACATCAGGCGCCGCATGGAAGGCGCCATCGACGCCCTTCACAAGGAATTCGCCGGCCTGCGCACGGGGCGCGCCTCCGTCGGGCTGCTGGAGCCCATCCAGGTCGAGGCCTATGGCGCCAACATGCCGCTGAATCAGGTCGGCTCGATCGCCGTGCCGGAGCCGCGCATGGTCACGGTGCAGGTGTGGGACCGCGGCATGGTCGGCGCCGTCGAGCGCGCGATCCGCGAGTCGGGCCTGGGGCTGAACCCGGCCAGCGACGGCCAGCTCGTGCGCGTGCCGATCCCCGCCCTCTCCGAGGAGCGCCGCGTCGAGCTCACCAAGATCGCCGGCAAGTACGCGGAGCAGGGGCGCATCGCCGTGCGCAACGTGCGCCGCGACGGCATGGAGATGCTGAAGAAGATGGAAAAAGACCACGACATCTCCAAGGACGAGCACCATCATTGGTCCGAGCAGATCCAGCAGCTCACGGACAAGCACATCAAGTCGATCGACGCGGCCCTGGCTCAGAAGGAGGGGGAGATCCTCCAGGTCTAGGATCGGTTATATGTCGCAACACCCGTTCCGACTCCGCCAGTTCCGGTCGAAGAAGGCAATGGACGACGCACGCGTTTCCCTGGATCCGGCATCGCCGCGCCACGTCGCCATCATCATGGACGGCAACGGGCGCTGGGCGAACGCCCGCGGCCTGCCGCGCACTCTGGGGCACCGCCAGGGCGCGGAGGCGGTGCGCCGCTGCGTCGCCGGCGCCATCGAGCTCGGCATTCCGTTCCTCACGCTGTTCGGCTTCTCCTCGGAAAACTGGCGCCGCCCGACCCGCGAGGTGGAGGACCTCATGGGCCTGCTCCGGCGCTACCTGCAGAGCGAGATCGCCGAGTTCCACAAGAACGGTATCCGCCTCAGGGTAATCGGCGAGCGCCAGCGGCTGCCCAAGGACATCGTGCGCCTCATCGACGATGCCGAGAAGCGCACGGCGGACAACCAGGCCCTCGACCTCGTGGTGGCGCTCAGCTACGGCGGGCGCCAGGAGATCGCCGCTGCCGCCCGGCAGCTCGCCGCCGCGGTCGTCGCCGGCGAGATCGCGCCCGACGACATCGACGAGGAGTGCTTCGCTGCCGGCCTCCTGACCGCCGGGATTCCCGATCCCGATCTGGTGATCCGCACCTCGGGCGAGCAGCGGCTCAGCAACTTCCTGCTCTGGCAGTCGGCCTACAGCGAGTTCATCTTCGTCGACAAGCTGTGGCCCGACTTCGACAAGGGCGACCTCGAAGCCGCCGTGGCCGAGTTCAGGCGGCGCGAGCGGCGCTACGGCGCGGCGGCGGAATCGCTGTAGGATCTCTCGCTTGCTGATGACGCGCATCCTCTCGGCGATGGTGCTGGCGCCGCTGGTTCTGCTCGCGGTCTATCTGGGCGGCCTGTGGACCGCCGCCCTGGTGGCCGCGGCGGGCGGTGCGATGGGCTGGGAGTGGGCGCGCCTGTGCAACGGCGGCCACCTCGGCGCGGCGGGCATCGTCTCGATCGTCACGCTCGCCGCCCTCGCG
>DATCXZ010000273.1:0-16963 GCA_036570545.1 Kiloniellaceae bacterium | reverse complement strand
ACGGCGTGGCGGTCGCGATGGCCGAGGCGCTTCAGGGCGCGGGCGAGGATGCGGTGCACGCGGTGCGAGGGATTCAGCGTGCCGTCGGGATTCTGGAAGACGATCTGCAGGGCGCGGATCAGTGCCTCGGGGCGGCGGCGCGCCGGAAGGGACGCGATGTTCGTCCCGTCGTAGAGGGCGCGACCGTCGGTGGCGCTGTCCAGGCCGATGAGGATGCGGGCGAGGGTCGATTTTCCCGAGCCGGACTCGCCGACCAGGGCGACGGTTTCGCCGCGCCCGATGTCGAAGGAGAGGGCGTCGGCCGCGCGCAATCGCTCCTCGCGCGCCAAGCCGAGGTACTGCCAGAGCGACCTGCCGCCGCCATAGATCCTGGTCACCCCCTCGAGGCGCAGGCGGCTCTCGGGCCGCGCCCGGCTGCGGCCGGGAAACGCAAGGGGCGGCGCGCCGGCGGAAATCTCCTGCGCCCGCAGACAACGGACGCGTTGGCCGTCCGCCAGAGTCTCGATCCGCGGTGCCGGGGCAATGTCGCAGAGGCCCGCCTGGGCGTGCACGCAGCGCGGCGCGAAGAGGCAGCCGGCGGGCAGTGCGCCCGGGTTGGGCACCTGTCCGGGGATGGCGGCGAGGCGGCTGTGTCGGGACGTATCATTCAGGTTCGGCAGACAGTCGATGAGGGCTCTGCTGTAGGGATGGCGCGGCGCTTTCAAAATCTGGCGCACCGTGCCTTCCTCCACCAGCTGGCCGGCGTACATGACGCCGACGCGGCTGCACACCCGGGCGATGAGGCCGAGGTTGTGGGAAATGTAGAGCAGCGCCATGCCGCGGTCGGCCGCCAGCTCGGCGATCAGCGCGACGACACTGGCTTCAACCGTAACGTCGAGCCCGGTAGTGGGCTCGTCGAGCAGCAGCAGGCGTGGGCGCGCCAGCAGGGCCATGGCAATGACGATGCGCTGCAGCTGCCCGCCGGAGAGCTGGTGCGGGTAGCGCTTCAGCAGGCCCGCCGGCTCGGGCAGGCGCACGCGCGCCAGCACCTCCAGGATCTCGGCCCGGGCCGTTGCGGCCGGTAGGCGCCGGTGTGCGTCGAGAGCCTCCTTCAGTTGGCGCCCGATGGTCATCACCGGATTGAGGGCGGCAGCGGGGTCCTGGTAGACCATGGCGACGGCGGCGCCGCGCAGGCGGCGCAAGCCGGGCTCGTCCAGGCCGACGACGTTTTCGCCGTTGACCAGGATGCGGCCGGCGGTTAAACAGCCGTTTTCCGGCAGGTGACCCATGACGCCGAAGGCGACGGTCGACTTGCCGCAGCCCGATTCTCCGACCAAGCCGTAGGCCTCGCCGGCGTCCAGCGTGAGGTCGAACTGCTGCACCGCCGGCAGCAGTCGCCGGCCGCTGCGGTAGCAGACGGTGAGCCCCTCGATCTGCAACACCGGCGCGGCGGTCATGCCTGCGTCTCCCTGAGGCCGTCGGCCATGAGGTTGCAGCCGATCACCACCGAGGTGATGGCCAGGCAGGGCAGCACGGCCATGTGCCAGTAGACAGGAAGTAGAGGCGCACCCTCGACCACCATGCCGCCCCAGTCCGGCGTCGGCGGCGGCAGCCCGAGTCCGAGGAAGCCGAGGGTGCCGATCAGGATGACCGTGTAGCCGGCGCGCAGGCAGAGATCGACGATCAGCGGCCCGCGTGCGTTGGGCAGGATCTCCATCACCATGATGTAGAGTGGCGGTTCGCCGCGTGCTTCGGCAGCCTTCACGTAGTCCTGGTGCCTCAGGGCGAGAACTTGGCTTCGGGCGAGGCGGCTAACGCCAGGCGCGTAGGCGAGGGTGACGGCGATGACGATGTTCAACATCGACGGGCCGACCGCCGTGATGAGGATGATGTACAGCACCAGGGCCGGAAAGGCGAGCATGACGTCGCCAAGGCGGCTGACGAGATGGTCGAGCCAGCCCCCGTAGTAGCCGGCCAGCATGCCGGCAGAGATGCCAAGCAGGAAGGCGCTGCCGATGGAGAGCGGCACCACGGCATAGGTCGTGCGGGCGCCCCAGATGATGCGCGACAGCAGGTCGCGGCCGACGCTGTCGGTGCCCAGCAGGTGCTGCGCGGAGGGTGTCGGGTCGGCGGCGGCGGCGAAGTCGATTATGGTCGGGTCGTAGGGTGCCAGCCAGGGCGCCAGCGCCGCGACCACCGCCCACGCCGCGACGATGGCAAAGCCGAGGGTGGCGGCGCGCGAGCGCAGGACGGCGCCCAGCAGCGGCAGGCGCCCGAGCGCCAGTCCCTGTGGTCCACTGAGTCCGAGCTCGGCCATGGCTCAACGCAGCCTGATCTTGGGGTCGAGGAGCATGTAAGCGACGTCGCCGACGAACTGGGTGCCGACCGCCACGGCGAGAGCGAGGAGTGTGAGTGCCTGGACCACGTAGATGTCGCCGAAGAGAGCGGCCTTCAGCAGCAGCGACCCAATACCGGGATAGGCGAAGATCGCCTCCACCACGACCACGCCGGTGAGGATCCAGTTGACCTGCAGCAGAATGACTGTGAGCGGTGCGATGAGGGCATTGCGCAGCACGTGTTGCAGGATTACCCGCTGCGGCGCCAGGCCCTTCAGGCGCGCCGTGCGCACGAAGGGCCGCTTGAGGGTATCCGCCACAGAGGCGCGCACGATCCGGGTCACGTAGGAGGCCGAGGCGATGACCAGGACGCTGACCGGCAGCACCATCTGCGAGGCCCCCGACCACCTGTCTCCCTGGGTCAGGGTGCTGGTGCCTGGCAGCCAGCCCAGGACGGCGCTGAACAGCAGCAGAAGGACGACCGCTGTGACGAACTCCGGCAGCGAGGTCAGGGCGACGGTGACGCCGGAGATGCCGCGGTCGAGCGGGCGGCCGGCGTTGATGCCGCTCATCACGCCGAGGACCAGGGAGATCGGCACGATGAAGCCGATGGCCCAGCCCGCCAGGGCGACGGTGTGACCGATGCGTTGGGCCAGCACGTCGACCACCGGCTCCTTCAGCATCAGCGAGTAGCCGAGGTTGCCGAAATAGCGAACCCCGCGGGGATCGTCGAGGCCGAGGCCGATGGCGGGATCGCCGAGTCTGTTCTCCGATAATCCGAGCAGGGTGCCGAGCCACTGCCCATAGCGCTCCAACAGCGGCGCTCCGAGATCCAGCTTGTCGTACAACAGGTCGACCTGGCTCTGCACCGCGTAGGGGCCGAGGATCTTGCTCGCCACATTGCCCGGCGAGAACTCCGTCACTGCGAAGAGCAGGAAGGAGGCGACCAGGAGCGTGACCAGAAACTGGGCCAGCCTTCGTAAGATGAAAGAAATCATGTCACCAGGCGAATGGCCGCGTCATGCCTGACGGATCGCCAGCTCGTGGCAGAACACACTGTAGGTCGGGTGCATGCCAAAGCCGACCACGCGTTTGTCGTAGAAGGTGAAGAGCTTCGTCCAGTAGGTCTGCACGATGGGCCCGTCATCCTGCATCAGCTGTTCGATCTCGGCCATCTTCTCGCGACGCACATTCGGGTCGGGCATGGATTCCGCCTCGTCCAGCAGGCGATCGAAGGTCGGATTGGTGTAGCTGCTTTCATTCCAGGGCACACCCGTGCGATAGGCCAGCGCCAGGTTGATGACGCCGAGCGGGCGATGGGCCCAGACGGTGGCGCCAAGCGGCGCAGTCAGCCAGACGTTCCAGTACTGGGCATTGGGCACCACCTTGATGGCGGCGCGGATGCCGGCCTCCTTCCACATCGCTGCCAGCGCCGTGGCATGGCGCAGATGATGCGGCGGGTTCTGTTGGATGGTCAGCTCGACGTCGACGCCATCCGGGTAGCCAGCCTCGGCAAGCAGCGCTTTGGCCCGCGCCGGGTCGCGCCGCCAGGGTGCGAGCTTGGCATATTCCGGGTGGATCGGTGAGACGTGGTGATGCTCGGCCGGCGTCGAGAAAGGTCCGTGCGTGACCGCGCTTGCCTTGGCCGGGTCGATCGCAAGGCGGAAGGCGAGCCGCACCCGCGGGTCGTCGAAGGGCTTGTGGGTGACGTTCATGCGGGTGACCGAGGTGTCCGCCGTGGTGACCTCGTAGTAGGCCAGGTGCTCGGCCCGCTGCAGCACGGGGAAGAAATCCGGCAGGATCTGAAAGGCGCCGTCCACCTGCTTGGAGGCCAGCGCATTGACGATGGCCTGCTCATTGCCGCCGACGTCGATGAACTCGATGCGATCGAGGTAGGGACCCTCGCCCCAATAGTCCGGCACTGCCTCCAGAACGGCGCGGCGCGAGACTTCGATCTCCGTCATGGTGTAGGCCCCGGTGCCGTTGGCGCCGGGCCCGAAGACGCCGCCTTCGGCCGGATCGAGCATGACGGCGGGGTAATGAAACAGGTGCTCCGGCACGGCGAGCTGCGGCGCCTTGAGTTTGAGGCGGACGGTCAGGTCGTCCACCTTCTCAATGGCGTTTGTGTCCCACAGTTCATGCCGGATGATTTTCTCTCCGCTTTCGTCGACCTGGCCGGTGTCGACCTCGTTCAGCATGTATCCCTTCATCAGGCCGAGCATGGAGGAGCCGGCGTCGTCGCTCAGCAGGCGGGTCAGGTTCCAGATCACGTCGTCGGCGCCGAAGGGGCGTCCAGAATGCCATTTGATGCCCGGCCGGATCTTCAGATCCCAGGTCTTGAGGTCTGCCGAAGCCGACCAGGACTGCAGCAGATGAGGCCGCGTCACGTTGTCGGCGCCGGTTCGCGTCAAGTGTTCGACGACCTGGGCGTAGATCAGCGGATGGGCTGTCGTAGAGGCGGTGGCCGGTGACTTCACGTCGTAGACCGTGGTGCTGAGTCGCAGAGTGCCGCCCTTCGGCTTGGCTTCCTGGGCGCGGACCGGGCCGGCCAGTCCGTCGAACCTTCCAACAAGGCCGTAGGCCGATGCGGCAGACATGCCAAGCAGGGTCGCAGTGCGCAAGAAATCGCGCCTCCCCACCTGCTTATCGGCGAACTGCTGGATCAGGGTCGGGATGTAAGGATGCTGCTTCAGACGTGGCACTGCCGCCCTCCTGTGCGGCCGGCTTCTGTCGCCGGCCGTCTACGATCGCAGTTAACGCGAATGGTCGTCCGAATGGTACCGCCGTTCTTAGCTCAGTGCCAGCGGACCTGTCATCCGACTGCACCATCCGGGCAGATCTCGGGCTCTTGTCGGCTGCCTGCTCCACGGGGACTCGGTCAAGCCGCAACAGATGTCGCTCTGTCCATCACGCAGTTCCGGACGAACCACTTATACCGACCGTCACAAATCATTACACGACGGCCCGTTCGCATTGCGTAGACGCAGACGTTGCCATGACTTCAACGCTGGTGCTGGGGGTGAAGTCCTGCCTTCCTCGAAGTCCTGGCTTTCCTCGTCGAACGCGACGCCTTATCGTCGTGCGACTGCTGCAGTGCCTTCAAAATGCTCTCGACGCGCGAGGCGACTTCCCCGGACGCGACAGTTTCCGCACTTTCGTCATCCTGCACGGCCGTAGTCATAGTGCCGGGATGGCGCGGACGGCCTTGTTGCTTTATCTTGCAGAGGTTTGCGTGCGACTATGGACGGGCTACCGACTGCGGCCTCTGAAAGGCATTTTCGCTTTCCCCACGACGCCATCCCTAGCATTTCTGCGCATCTGTTAGCAGCGCGGTGTCTGAAAAACTGCAGAAATCCGCGGAGTACGCGGGCCTTCTAAGCATGGGGTCGCAGGTTCAAGTCTTGCCGGGCGCGCCAATTTTCCCGTAATTGCAGCAGCTTAGAAGCGTTCGTCGTGAGGGCCCGAATGTCTGAATTTGGGCACGTGCTGAGCTGCCCGAGATCGTCTTGGACGACGGCGACCCAGTCTACCCTTTGCGCCTGGCGGTGATGCTCAGCTCATCGGATAGCGGGAAGTGGCAGGTGAAGTCTTGTCGACCTGCCGCGCCCCTAGCAGGCACGACGTCACGGCAGGTAGCCTGGACGCGAAAGCAGCGGGTGTGGAACTCGCAGCCGGAGGGTCGCTTGAGGAGGCTCGGAACATCGCCCTGAAGCTCGATGCGCGCCATCCTGGCATCCGGGTCGGACTCTGGATTTGCTGACAGGAGAGCCGCTGTGTAGGGGTGGCGTGGCTGACGAAAAACGTCCTCGGTCGGCCCTGTTTCCACGAAACGGCCGAGGTACATGATGGCGACCCGGTCTGCAACATGACGCACCACGTTGAGATTGTGCGTCACCATCAGGATCGACAGGCCGATCTCGTCCTGCAGTCTCGCCAGCAGGTTCAAAACCTCGCCTTGCACCGATACATCGAGCCCGGCCGTCGGCTCGTCGGCCAGTATCAGCTTGGGATCGAGCGCGAGAGCGCGGGCGATCCCGACGCGCCGGGCCTGGCCGCCGGAAAGCTGGTGCGGGTAGCGCTCACCGAACTCGGCTGGCAAGCCGACAAGGCCCAGCAGCCGCCGGCATTCCGCGTCCAGGTCGCGCCGCTTCAGGTCGTGGATGCGGTAGGGCTCGGTGATCAACTGCCGCACGGCGAGGCGCGGGCTTAGGGAGCCCCTGGGGTCCTGAAACATCATGGCCATGTCGTGACGGACTCGTTTCATCTCGCCGCGCGACAGCGCGCCGATCTCGCACCCGGAAAAGCGGATCGATCCTGCCGCCGGCTCCACCAGGCCGATGATGGCCCGTGCCAGGGTCGTCTTGCCCGAGCCGGACTCGCCGACCAGCGCCATCGTCTCGCCTTCGCCGATACTGAACGAGACATCGCAGACCGCTTCGATCCATGGATGGCGATCGCGCTCGACCAGGGCGCGCAGCGCCGTTTTTGAGCGGAAGCGCACCGTGAGGTCGCGCACCTCAAGGAGCGCGCTCATGCCACGGTCTCGCGTGCCAGAAGATGACAGGTTGCATGGTGATCGTGGCCGGCCTCGTAGGCCGGCGGTGCCACGAAGCAGCGGTCGAAGGCCTTCGGGCAGCGCGGCCGGAAGACGCAGCCCTCGGGCAGGTCGATCAGACTCGGAATCTCGCCCGGGATGGTAGGAAGCTGCCGGGTGCGCTCATGGATGCGCCCGGGGTCCGAGCGGAGCAGCATTTCCGTGTAGGGGTGCGCCGGGCGGTGGAAGACATCGCGCACGCTGCCGCTCTCGGCGACCTCGCCGGCATACATCACCACCACGTCCTGGCAGAGCTCTGCCACCACTCCGAGATGGTGGGTCACGAAGATGATCGAGCAGCCGAAGTCCTCCTGCAGCCGTTCCAGGAGGCCGACGATCTGCACTTCAAGCGTGGCGTCGAGCGCAGTCGTGGGCTCGTCGGCGATGAGCAGGTCCGGCTCGGCCATCAGGGCCATGGCAATGGCGATGCGCTGGCGCATGCCGCCCGAGAACTGGTGCGGATAGGCCGAGAGCCGCGACGTGGCGTCAGGGATGCCGACGCGCGCCAGCATGTCGGCGGCGCGTTCGCGCTTCTCGCGCAGCGAGCGCCGTTCCCGATGCTGGATGTCGATCATCTGGCGGCCGATGGATAGAACGGGGTTCAGCGACGTCATCGGGTCCTGGAAGACCATCGAGATGCGGCCGCCCCGCAGCGCCCGCATTTCCGCCTCGCTCTTCCGCAGGAGATCATTGCCATTAAAGAGGATCTCGCCGTGGGTCACCTCGGCGTTGGCCGGCAGCAGCCGCATGACGGTCGAGATAAGGGTCGACTTGCCGCAGCCCGACTCCCCGACAATGCCGAGAATACGACCGCGGCCGAGATCGAGCGATATATCGCGCAGGACCTTGAGCCGGCCGGCCGGCGTGCGAAAAGCGAGCGAAAGGTCGCGGATCTGGAGAATGCCGTCGTGCTTGTCCGCCGGCATCACGCGTCCTTCCTCAGCTTGGGGTCGAAGATGTCCCGCAATGCCTCGCCGAGGAAGGTGAAGGCGAGAGTCGTCAGGATCAGCGGAATGCCGCCGGCGATCACCGGCCAGGGAGTATTGCGGATATAGGAGAAGCCGTCGCTCAGAATGGAGCCCCAGCTTGGCGCCGGCGGCGGCACGCCGACGCCGAGGAAGCTGAGACCCGCCTCGATGGTGATGACGACCGGGATGTCCATGGAGGCCAGGATGAGCAGTGGCCCGATGATGTTAGGGAGAATGTGGACGGCGACGATGCGCGGGGCGCCGGCTCCCATCGCCGTCTCGGCCACGATGAACTCGTCGTTGCGGATCGCCATCGTTTGGGTGCGCGCGACCCGGCCGAAAGTCGGGATGGAGGTGACCACAACGATAAAGATGATGGTAGCGAGGCTCGGGCCGACGACGGTGACGGTGGCAAGGCCGAAGATGACGACGGGAAAGGAGCGCACCGTATCGAAGAGGAGCATGATCGCATTGTCGAGCCAGCGCGGCCCAAAGCCCGCGGCAAGACCGAGCGCCAGGCCGAGCGTAAGTGCCGCGCCGATCGATGCCAGCGCCACCAGGAGCGCGATCCGTCCCCCGACCAGGACCCGCGAGAAGACATCGCGGCCGAGCTGGTCGGTGCCCAGGAAGTGATCGAGGGAGGGCGGCGCGAGGCGCGGGCCGACCATGATGCGGATCGGATCATAGGGAGCCAGCCAAGGCGCCAGGATGACCGTCAGAACGATGAGAACGACGGCGCAGAGGCCGAAGAGCCCGAGCGGGTTGGCCAACAGCAGGCGAAAGGCGATCTCGAAGGAGCCGGGCAGCCGCGGCTTGGTGATGGGTGTGGTCTCGGTCGCCGCCATCACAGCTTCTCCCTGATGCGCGGGTCGAGCGCGGCGTTGACGAGGTCGGCGATGGTGGTGGAGACCACGAACAAAACAGTCGTGATCAGCACGCCTCCCATGACGACGGGATAGTTGCGCTGGCCCACGGCCTCGTAGATCAGGCTGCCGATGCCCGGGCGGGAGAACACGATCTCGGCGAAGACCGCCGAGGAGATGAGGTAACCGATGCCGACGCCGAGAATGGTGACCGTCGGAAGCACGGCGATAGGCAGCGCATAGCGGAAGGTGATACGCCATTCCGAAAGGCCGAAGGCGCGCGCCGTGCGGACGTGGCTCTCGCCCAGCACTTCCAGCATCGAGGCGCGCACCATCCGGGCGATGTAGCCGACCCAGCTGATGCCGACGGCAAAGGCCGGTAGCACCAGATGCCGGATCTGGCTGCCGATGTCGCCCTGCTCGCCGACGCCGATCGCCGGGAACCACTGCAGCATTACGGCAAAGATCAGCAGCGTGTAGATGGAGATGACGAAGTAGGGAATCGCGATGAAGCTGACCGACAGCACCGCGATCAGCTTGTCCGCGAGGCTATTGCGGCGAATGGCGGAGAAGCAGCCGAGAGGGATGCCGACGAGGGTGGCCCAGCCGATGGCGCTCAGCACCAGGGCGACCGTGTAGGGCAGCTGGCGCAGGACGATGTCGGCGACCGGCTGATCACGGACGATGTCGATTCCGAGATCGCCGGTCAGCACGCTGAGGAAGAACGAGCCCACCTGCACGACAAAGGGCTCGTCAAGGCCGAGGCGAAGACGCAGGGCCTCGCGCAGCTCCGGCGTGGCGCGCGGTCCCAGCATTATGGTCGCCGGGTCGCCCGGGACCATGTGTATCATTGTGAAGAGCAGGGTGACAGCCACCGCCACGATGGCGATGGCGAGCACCATTCTTCTAACCAGATAGAGCCACATGGTTCCGGCGCCCGTCTGCCGGCCTCACGCCTTGCGGAAGTGGTTGTATAGAGCGATGCCGTCAGGCCGAACCGCCGGCTTGACGAAGTCGCGATACATGATCGCGTTCACCTCGTGCGTGATGAAGCGGTAGGCGCCAGACTCCTCCATCAAGTCCTGCATCTCGCGGTACATGGCGCTGCGCTTCTCAAGGTCGGTCTCGCGCACCGCCTGCTGATGCAGCTCGTCGTAGCGATCGTTGCTGAAACGCTCCCAGTTCCATTCGCCGACCTGGTCGGTGATGAACCACTGAGTGGCATAGTAGGGGTCGGCCAGCGACGAGAAGCGATTGAGGACGAGCTGCAGATCCTTCCACTGCTCGCCTTCCGATTCCATTCCGACGATCCAGAACGCGCCAGAGTCGAGGACGTTGAGCTTGCAGGCGATGCCGACGTCCTGAAGATTGGCCTGAATGATCTGGCCGATCGTGGTAAAGGTGGCGGTATTGCGCACCGTCAGCGTCAGCTCGAGGTCGCTCACACCGGCTTCTGCAAGCAGCGCCCGGGCCTTCTCCGGATCGCCCTGCGGGGGCACCAGGGTTTCCTCACGATGGCCGGGAAGGCCGGGCGCGATGATGCCTGTCGCCGTGGGGGCGACGCCGAAATAGGCCGCTTCGATGATCAGCGGCACGTTTATGGCGTGTTGGACGGCTTGGCGCACCCTCTTGTCCGAGAGTTTCGGATGTGCGGTGTTCATGCCCACCCAGACGTAGAACAGCGCCGGGTAGTCGGCGACCGAGGCATTTGCCGGCGGGCTGTCCTTGTACCTCTGGAGCGAGGCCGCGCTCGGCTGGGTGTAGTCCACGTCTCCGGCCTCGAAGGCGATCTCACCGGCTTGAGGATCGGCGATCGGGTGCAGGCGCACCTCGTCGAACGCCGGCGGCTCCCCCGCCCAGGCCTCGTTGCGCTCGAGGATCGTAACTTCGTTGGCGCGCCACTCCTTCAGCTTGTAGGGGCCGCCGAACGCCTTCGGCGGGACCATGCCGAACGTCCCGCCGCCCGCAGCTTCGACCGCCTTCTTGCACACGATATGGCCGACGCCATAGGGCAGCGCCACGGTCCACAGCGGCTGGAACGGCTCCTTCAGCACGATCACGCCCGTGTGGCTATCCTCGAGTTCGACGTGGCTGAGCGGGCCCCAGTCGCCGGCGACGGGCGAGGCGATTGCCGGATCGAGCACCCGCTCGAAGGAGTATTTCACGTCCTCTGCGGTGATCTCGCCGAAGTCGCCGCTCCAGCGCAGGCCCGGCTTCAGCTTGAAGCGGATATGGGTATCGTCGATCTGCTCGATCGACTCCGCCGCTTCCAGCTGCCATTCCCACTTGTCGGAATTCGGCTTGTAGCCGATGAGCTTGGGATAGATCAGTCCCATGACGTCCACATTGTAGGCGTTCTGGTAGATGGCCGGATCGAGACTGTTGACGTCGTTGTACAGGCGCGCCCTGAGCACCCCGTCGTCTGCGGCGAGAACCTTGCCGGCCCAGGCCGGCATGGCTACCGCGCCGCCGAAGACCAGTGATTGCACCAGAAAGTTGCGCCTTGTGAGCGGCATGACCCTGTTCCCCCAGTTATCTTTCATTGTTTCCTCCTCGTTTGCGGTCGTCTTGGCCCGATTTGCTTAGACGTGATCGCGCGGGATCGAGCGCTCCCAGCGACGTCGGAAGACCTCGCAGTCGCCTTCGAAGGCGATAAGTTCCGCCTCGATGTAGAAGGCCTTGGCGTCGGCCCGCATGGCGCTCGTGCTCTCCGTGCGGACGCGCCACGCGCCACGCCCAACTTCGGTCGTCCAGTGAGTCCGGGCCCAGGCGCTCAGCGGACCGGATCGGCCGATGCCGTAGGTTTCCGAGCCCGAGAGGGCGACTTCCAGCCCATGGCTGTCGAAGCGCTTGAGGCCGGTGTCGTCGGCGTGCTCGACCACGGTCTCGCTGGTCACCGCGTCTTGGCAGACGCGTCGCACCGTACCGGACGGTCGGAGCAGCTGGAAACCCCCAAGGGCAGCCGCTTCGACCGGTTCTATAGCGACGGGTTCCTGATCTGCGGCGCGGCGCACCGGCAGCAGGATCCGGCTGCCGGGCGCGTGGAGCGTCAGCGAGACCGGCTCCGGCGAGGGCCAGATCATTGGCCAGTAGGCTGTGGAGAGGGCGACGCGCAGGCGGTGGCCTGCAGGCACGCGGTAGCCGACGTCGTCGAGGACGATGCGCGCCCGGTAGCGGCGGCCCGGTTGCAGCGCGGCCGGCTCCTCGTGGCTTTCGCAGTGGGTCAGGTTCAGAACGCCGACACTGATGCGGTGCGAGGCGCCGTCGGGCCCCACATGGCACAGCCGCACCGCCACGTTTGCCTGCGGCTGGTCGGCGCTGACCTCCAGCTCGGCTACTGGCGCCCCGAGCAGATCGAGCGGCTGCGCCAGCGGCTCGCCGTCGAACACCAGCGAGCCGACATCGTCCGTCCGCTGGTCAACAGCGAGGTCCACCCGCCCGTGCTTGGGATAAAAGCGGCCGCCGCCCAGCCCTGTCGTCAGGGGCGAGGCGACCGCCATGGCGGCCTCCTCGCCGGCGCTCTCGGAAAGCGCGCCCTTTTCCGAAAGGTGGAGCGCCAGGCTGTCGATGTTGGGTGACGGCCAGGCCGCCTCGCTGACCCAGAAGCCGCGGCGGTGGTCGGGGCCTTCGCCGGCGTCCGGGCCATCCATGATGTAGGCGCGCAGCGCCGGCAAGTCCTGACCCGGCCGCTGGTAGAGCCAGCGGTCCCACCAGCGCACCATCTCCGCCACGAAGTCCATGGCAGGGGCGGGGACGCCGAGCTGTGGGTACTTGTGCCCCCAGGGGCCGATGAGTCCGGCGACCGGCGACGTGAGGCCCGCGACAAGGCGCGGAATGGCGTTGGTGTAGGAATCGGCCCAGCCGCCGACCGCGAGCACCGGCACCTCGACGTCGGAGAAGTTCTCGCAGATGGAGCCATGCTTCCAGAAAGCGTCGCGGCGCTGGTGCTCCAGCCAGTTGGCGGCGAGGAAGGGCATGTTCTCCAGCCGCTCCAGCCACATCCCGCGCCACCGCTCACCGACGATGGCGGGATCTGGCGGCCGCGAGGAGTAGGCCATGACCGTGGCGGACCAGGCGAGGTTGTCGTTCAAGAGGCAGCCGCCGCGATAGTGGATGTCGTCGGCATAGCGGTCGTCGGTCGAGCACAGCGTGATCACCGCCTTCAGCGCAGGCGGGCGGAGCGCCGCGATTTGCAGCCCATTGAAGCCGCCCCAGGAGATGCCGAGCATGCCGACGCTGCCGGTGCACCAGGGTTGGGCGGCTAGCCAGGCGATGACCTCGACGCCGTCGGAAAGCTCCTGCGGCAAGTACTCGTCCTGCATCAGTCCGTCGGACTCGCCGTTGCCGCGGATGTCCACCCGCACACAGGCGTAGCCCCGCGCGGCGGCCAGGGGATGCATGCTCTCGTCGCGCGGCGCGGTCGAGTCGCGCTTGCGGTAGGGGATGTATTCCAGGACGGCCGGGACGGGGTGCTGCTCGGCATCTTGAGGCAGCCAGATGCGGGCAGCCAGACGGCATCCGTCCGACAAAGTGATGAAGGTATTCTCAATTTCGGTGACTTGCCGAAGCGGCCGGGACTGCAGGTTCATTCCCTGTCCTGAACAACGATGTTGCTTTTGTTGCGGCCATTGGAGCGTCTCGGTTGCTCGGCTGACAATTTCGCGTATCGCACCTCTTTTAAGCTGACTTACGCTATGTTAGCGTCAATTGGCGTCAAGGGGAGGGGGTGGAAAGGGCAGTCATGTCGGACGAAGTCTTTGCCGAGAATCTGCGGCTACTGTGCAGCTACTACGAGTCTGTCTCGGCAGTCTGCAGGCGCCTCGGCATGAACCGGCAGCAATTCAACAAGTATCTTGCGGGGCACTCGATGCCGTCGCGGCATAACCTGCGGCGCATCTGCGCCTTCTTCGGCGTGGAGGAGGCGGAAATCATGCTACCCAACCGCCGCTTTGCGGAGATCGTCGAGTTGCGTCCGCGAGGCCGACGGGACGGGAGCGAGCAGCCGATCGACCTGCAGCACATCGAGCTGCTGCGCCGCCTCAGCGGCAACAAGCTGGACGCTTATCTCGGCTACTACTACCGCTACTTCTACTCCTACGGCTTTCCCGGCCGTATCGTAAAATCGCTACTCGGCCTCTACCGCAAGGACGGAATCTACTACACCAAGAACGTAGGGATCCTGTCGGATCGTAGCGAGGAACGACCTTACTCCATCCACTTCAAGTATCTCGGCCTGCCGTTGCTGCTCAACGACCGGATCTTCCTGCTGGAGTACGAGCAGGTACTGCAGGACATGGTGTCGGAGACCATTCTCTATCCCGCCTACCGCAACCGGCTCGACCGGCTGCTCGGGTTGCAGTGCACGCTGGCCGGGCGGCGCACGCGAGAACCCGCCGCCGGCAAGGTGGTGCTGGAGTTCCTGGGCCGCCGCATCAATGTGCGCAAGGCGCTGCGCACCTGCGGCCTCTTCACGCCGGAAGAGAAGCGCGTACCGGCTTCCATCGTGCGGCAACTGGACAACCACATCCGCCCGGAGGAGTTCGTGCTTCTGGTGTCGGAGGAGGGGCTCTGATCCGCCCACCGTCACGGCCAGTCGGGCGCGAGCGGATCCGCAAGAAGTTCGAGGTGCTGACCCGCGACGTCGTCGACGCGGCGCAGCGTGAGGAGATTATCGAACGCGTCACGGCGCTCGATTCAGCCGATTCTTTCGAAGGCCTCTTGCAGCTTCTCGGCGGTACGGCAGCAGCGTCGCCGCGGCACGGCCGAACCAGCGAGGCGCGCCTGCCAGCGTTTGAAGCCTGAAATCAATCGCACTAAAGGGAGGTTTTCCATACTACGTCATATAATCACCGGTACCCTGTTGGCAGCGGGTATAGCCCTCACGGTGACAGCACCAGGACAGGCCCAAGACTACCCCACCCAGCCGGTCAAGGTAGCTGTGCCGTATTCTGCCGGCGGGGGCACGGATGTAGTAACCCGTGCCTTATCGCAGTATCTGGGAGAAGGACTCAATCAGCAGTTCATCGTGGAGAACCGAGGTGGCGCTAACGCCTCCATCGGTGCGGAGGTAGTGGCAACGTCGAAGCCCGATGGCTACACGCTGCTCGTCGTTTCTGGTGTGCCTTTCGTCCTCAATGAGGCGATCTACGAGGATCTTGCTTACGATACCCAGGCCGATTTCGCTCCGATCAACGTGTTCGCGGCGCTGCCGATGGTGCTGGTCGCGACGGCGCTCGCAGTCCTTCAAGAGGGAATCGAAGAGTTCCTTCAGGACCAGGTTGAGCTGTCCGGGAGTCGGTTGGCGGGATGGGGGCATGGCTTGCAGGCGCTCAGCGAGTTGATCCATGGCGACC
The DNA here is from genome assembly GCA_036570545.1 of Kiloniellaceae bacterium. Lineage (GTDB taxonomy): Bacteria > Pseudomonadota > Alphaproteobacteria > Kiloniellales > Kiloniellaceae > Pelagibius. The sequence continues at coordinate 1,870 of DATCXZ010000273.1, read as the reverse complement.
GAGATCTGGCGGGCGAGACGACGGGCGCGCGCGGGATCTGCGGTCTCAAGCGACCCATCAAAGTGTGTTCGGTTTAAGATTTCCTTGAGCGGGGCGGGAAGGCGGCGGCGATAGTGGTAGATGGCGCCGCGGCGGAGGAGGTGCTGGTTCAGATTTGACAAGGCTGGGCGTCCCTTCGGTGGGCGCGCCATACCGCCGGGAGGCTCTCCAGAGGCGGTGCTTGTGATACACCTCTGTGATACACCCGTGTGATACAGAGCGTCTCCGCGCCCTGTAAGAAACTGATTTCGCAGGATTTTCTTGGGGGACTGGCTGGGGGACCTGGATTCGAACCAGGGCTGCTCGGGTCAGAGCCGAGAGTTCTACCGCTAAACTATCCCCCAGCAGGCGGGCTTGCGCCGGGCCCGAGGGGCCCCTGGATAGCGCGGCGGTGCTTTACATAGTCCTACCGCCCCCGTCGTGACAACCACTTTCCGGGTGGTTTTCCGGGGGACTGTAGCGCCTTCATGGCGGTAGCGGCCGCGGGCCCCGGGGAAGGCTGGCCGGGAAGGCTGGCGAAAAGCCATGCGGTCACGTTAAGATGGCGAACAAGCACAGCGCTCGCAGCCACCCTCGCGGCTAGGCCGGCGCCGAGAACAGCGGGATCGGGTTCAGTGGCCGCCTACGGGAACCGGCAGCGTCGCGCCCCCTGGGGGCAGCAGGCCAGGGGACAGCCAGACTTGGGACAGCCAGACTGGGGACAGCCGGACTGCGGGCAGTCCGGCCGCGCGGCGGGCCGGCCTGACGGTGGCCTCTATGCTGCCCTCGACCTCGGCACCAACAACTGCCGCCTGCTGGTCGCCCGCCCGTCGCACGACGGCTTCCGGGTCGTCGACGCCTTCTCGCGGATCGTGCGCCTGGGCGAGGGGCTTGCCGCCAGCGGCGAACTGTCGGGCCCGGCCATGGCGCGCACCATCGAGGCGCTGAAGGTCTGCGCCGGCAAGATCCGCAGGCGCGGCGTCACGCATGTTCGCGCGGTGGCAACCGAAGCCTGCCGGCGCGCCGCGAACTGCGAGGCCTTCCTGGACAACGTCAGGCGCGAGACCGGCATCGAGCTGGAGATCATCTCGCAGAACGAAGAAGCGGCGCTGGCGGTCTGCGGCTGCGCGCCGCTGATCGACCCGGACATCCCGGACATCCTGCTGTTCGACATCGGCGGCGGCAGCACCGAGATCTGCTGGCTGAAGACACAGCCCGCCGGCGCGGCCGGGGCAGGCAGCGTGGCGGGGCAGGCACCGGAGCTGTCGCTCTATGCCTGGCTGTCGGTGCCCATCGGCGTCATCACCCTGTCGGAACGCTATGGCACGGAACGCTATGGCACGGGGCGCAAGGTCAGCGGCGCCGACGCGGCGACGTCCTACCGCGCGATGGAAGCCGACATGGCCGCCGCGGTGGCCGTCTTCGAGGCGCGCCACCGCGTGCGGGAGACCGTCGCCCGCGGCCCCGTCCAGATGCTCGGCACCTCCGGCACCGTCACCACCCTCGCCGGAGTCCACAAGGAGCTGCGGCGCTACGATCGCGCCGCGGTCGACGGCAGCTATCTCGACATGGCGATCGTGCGTGCGATCTCCGAGCGCATCGGCGCAATGTCCCAGGCCGAGCGCGCTGCGCATCCCTGCATCGGCCCGGAGCGCGCGGACCTGGTGATCGCCGGCTGTGCCATCCTTTCGGCGCTCTGCCGCCTGTGGCCGGCCGAGCGCCTGCGCGTCGCCGACCGCGGCCTGCGCGAGGGCATGCTCTACGCCATGATCCACGGCGTCAGCGCGCCGCACGGCCGCTGGGCCCCAGAGGCCAAGGCCGTGACTAAGGCCGCGGCGACGGCTGACCCGGA
>DATCXZ010000272.1:0-9935 GCA_036570545.1 Kiloniellaceae bacterium | reverse complement strand
CCGCCCTCGACCGCGGCCGCTACGCGCGCTTCGAGGCCTTCCTGGTCGCGGCCGGGCTGGTGGCCGAACCGCTGCCGGTCGACCGCCTGGCGCTGGAGGTCGCAGCGCCATGATCGCGCCCAACGCTGCACCGGATTACGGCTCCTCCGTCTTTGCCGGCTGGCGGCTGGCGGCGGCGGCGGACTGGCAGGCGTACACGCGGCATGACTTCGTGCGCCGCCTCGGCGACGGCAGCCTGCCGCGCGACGCCTTCCTGCATTACCTCGTGCAGGACTACCTCTTCCTCGCCAACTTCGCGCGCGCCTGGGCCCTGGGCGTGGTGAAGGCCGGTGACCTCGAGGAGCTGCGCGCCGCGGCCACCACGGTGGATGTTCTGGTGAACCAGGAGATGCAGCTCCACGTGAAGACCTGCGCGATAGCCGGCATTTCGGAGAAGACCCTGCTGGCGGCGGAGGAGGAGATCGAGAACCTCGCCTATACCCGCTTCGTGCTCGACGCCGGCCTCTCCGGCGACTTCCTCGACCTGCTGGCGGCGCTGGCCCCCTGCGTGCTCGGCTATGGCGAGATCGGCGCCTGGCTGGGCGATGCCGCCACGGACGGGGCCTACGCCGAGTGGATCGACGCCTACGCCGCCAGCGACTACCAGGCGCTCTGCCTTTCGGTCGGGCAGCTCATCGACCGCGCCGCCGGCGCGCGCCTCGGCGTGACGCCGGAGGCTTCGCCGCGTTGGGCCGACCTCTGCCGCACTTTCCGCACCGCGACGCGCCTGGAGGTGGCGTTCTGGGAGATGGGGCTGAGGGCGGAAAGGTGAGTGCGTTGCCGTCTGGAAGCCTGCGCGACGCCGCGCTGGCGGCCGCGGTGGCGCTCACCGGCTGGCAGGGGCTGGTGTGGGCGACGGGGGTGCCCGCCTTCATCCTGCCGGGGCCGCTTAGGGTCGGCGAGACGCTGGTGCTGCAGGCGCCGCTGATCCTGCACCACGCGGGCGTGACCGTCGCCGAGGTGCTGCTCGGCATCGCGCTCGGCAGCCTGCTGGGCGCGCTGACGGCGTTGCAGCTCATGATGTCCCGAACGATGATGCGCCTCGTCCTGCCGGTGCTGGTCTTCAGCCAGGCGGTGCCGGTCTTCGCGCTGGCGCCGCTGCTCACCCTCTGGCTCGGCTACGGCCTCGGGTCCAAGGTCGCCATGGCGGTGCTGATCATCTATTTTCCGGTCGCCTCCGCCTTCCTCGACGGCCTGCGCCACAGCGAGCCGGCGCTCATCGAGATGGCGCGCGGCTTCGGCGCCACGCCGCGCCAGGTGCTGTTCCGCATCCGCCTGCCGGCGGCGCTACCGTCGCTCGGCTCCGGCCTCCGGCTCGCCGCCGTCTACGCGCCCATCGGCGCGGTGATCGGCGAGTGGGTCGGCGCCTCCCAGGGCCTCGGCTACCTCATGTTGCTGGCCAACGGCCGCGCCAAGACCGACCTCATGTTCGCCGCCCTGCTGGTGCTTGCCCTGCTGACGGCGGTTCTGCACAAGGCCACTGGACAGCTCGCGGATCATCTCGCCGGTCGTGCGCGCGGCGATCTGGGGCATTAATGGGAAATACCTGAGGCATCCTTTCGAAAAAAAAGGGGCGAGAAGGGAACCTTCTGCTGTCACGCACGTTTGCGGTGCAAATGGCAAGTGCAGTTCTCTGCATCCACATCAACCTCGCTCGAGGGGGCAGGGCCGCATGTCTTTTCTCGCAGTGTCCCTGTGGGGTGCCTTTATGTTGGGCGCCATCTTCTACACACAAGAAGCCAGGCACCCGGACACGAAGCCGCTGACCGCCTACCTGGCCTTCGCCACGATGTTCACGCTTATCGCCGCCGCAATTTTCGGCGGGCTGATGCTGCTTGTGCAGGCGCTCGACGCCGACGACCGGCTCGAGCACCCGCTGGCGATGCTGGCGGTCCAGGCGACGGTCTTCGTGCCGGCCTTCCTGCTCGGCCGCCGGCAGATGCTGAGGCTGCCGCGCCGCCGCTCCGTCTACGCGGACGGCGATCCACGCAAGCCGTTCTGAGTTAAGGTCTCCGGAAGATCACGGCCTCGAGGCCGGGCGCGCTTGGCGCGCGCTCAGCACCTCGTCGGGTCCGTCGTCGGAGGTGCCGGTCAGGTGCACCTGGCGCACCTGATAGAGCTTCTCGTCCTGGAAGCCGCTGCGGAAGGCGAGAGTCTCGTTGCCGACGGTGGTGGGGTCGGCGATCTGCCCGCCTTCCATGGCCGCCGCCACCAGCCGGGCCTGCGCCGGCGTCGGCGCGCGCACCACGACCTCGGCCCAGATCGGGAAATCCTGCCAGCGGCTGTCCTCAGACACCGCGATCGCCTCTATCGCCCAGAGCGGCATGCCCCGTCTCCTTCCATAATGCGGCCAACGGGATCGGCGCTGCGGTAGTTCCGCGCGGGGAAAGCACGGCGTGTGAGGAACCATCGCGCCGACCTTCCGTTGCCACAGGACGCCAACCAGAAGATTCCGACAGCCTTGGCAGCAATGCTTCGATGCAAGGGCCGGCGGTCCAAAGTCCCGGGTGGGAGACGAAGGCTGCTGCCGGCGTCCGCTGCACTGCTGCTTGCCGGCTGCGGCGGGCCGCAGTCGGCGCTGGTCACCGCCGGCCGCGAGGCAGAGGCGGTCGCCGGGCTGTTCTGGATCATGCTGGGCGGGGCCGTGTTCATCTGGGTGCTGGTGATCGGCACGGCGGTCTACGCCGCCTATATTCATCCGGACCCGCATCGCGACCGCGTGGCGCGCTGGTTCCTGCTCGGCGGCGGCGTCGCCCTGCCGGTCGCGGTGCTGACGGCACTTCTGGTCTACGGCCTGCTTCTCATGGGCAGCCTGCGCAGTGAGGGCGAGGGGCTGCGCCTCGCTGTCACCGGCGAGCAGTGGTGGTGGCGGGTGAGCTACAGCCCGGAAGGTGGCGGCGATGTGGTGCACAGCGCCAACGAGATCCGCCTGCCGGCCGGGCGCCGCGCCGAGTTGCTGCTCGACAGCCCCGATGTGATTCACTCGTTCTGGATTCCGCCGCTGGGCGGCAAGATGGACATGATCCCCGGCCGCACCACGCGCCTGGTGCTGGAGCCGGCCGAGCCCGGCAGCTATCGCGGCGCCTGCGCCGAATACTGTGGCGCCTCCCACGCGCTCATGGCTTTTTCGGTGGAGGTGATGGAGCCGGCTGCGTTCGATGCCTGGCTCGCCCGTGAGGCCGAGCCGGCGGCGGCGCCTACAGAGGCGGCGGCGCGGCGCGGCGCCGAACTGTTCCATGACGTCGGCTGCGGCGCCTGCCATGCGATCCGCGGCACCCCGGCGGCCGGCGTGATCGGCCCAGACCTTACCCACCTCGCCAGTCGGGCGACCCTTGCGGCCGGGACGCTGCCGATGACCCGTGATGCGTTGGCGCGCTGGATCACCGATCCGCAGGCGGTGAAGCCGGGCGCGCGCATGCCACCGTTCCGGGCGCTGGGGAAGACGCGCATCGCGGACCTCGCCGCCTTCCTCGCGGAGCTGCAATGACCAGGATCGAGCATCCCGCGCCGCCACGCGATCCCGCGGAAGTCGCAGCCGAGGCCGAGCGCCTGGAGAAAGTGTGGGAGAGCCCGAAGGGCTGGCGCTACTGGTCGGACGTGAACAACTCCGAGGTCGGCCTGTGGTACACGCTGACCGCCTTCGGCTTCCTGCTGTTCGGCGGCGTGCTGGCGCTGCTCATGCGCACGCAGCTCGCGGTGCCGGAGAACGACTTCGTCTCCGCCGAATTCTACGATCAGCTTTTCACGCTGCACGGCAGCGTGATGATGTTCCTCTTCGCGGTGCCGATCCTGGAGGCGGTCGCGATTCTGCTGCTGCCGGAGATCCTGGCGTCGCGCGACCTGCCGTTTCCCCGCCTTTCGGCTTTCGGCTACTGGTGCTTCCTGATCGGCGGCATCTTCGTTTGCGGCTCCCTCTTCTTCGATGCCGCGCCGACCGGCGGCTGGTTCATGTATCCGCCGCTCAGCACCGACGAGCGCAGCGCCGGCATTGGGGTGGACATCTGGCTGCTGGGCCTCAGCTTCATCGAGGTGGCCTCGATCGCCGCTGCCGTCGAGCTCATCATCGGCGTGCTCAAGTGCCGCCCGCCCGGCATGCGCATAAACCTGATGCCGCTCTACGCCTGGTACATCCTGGTGGTCGGCGCGATGATCCTCTTCGCCTTTCCGCCGCTGATCGCGGGCGACCTGCTGCTGGAGATGGAGCGCGCGTTCGACTGGCCGTTCTTCGATCCGGCGCGCGGCGGCGACCCGCTGCTGTGGCAGCACCTGTTCTGGGTGTTCGGCCACCCGGAGGTCTACATCATCTTCCTGCCCGCCATCGCGGTGGTGGCGATGATCGTGCCGACCTTCGCGCAGCGTCCGATCTACGGCTATACCTGGATCGTGCTGGCCGCCGTCGGCACCGGCTTCCTCAGTTTCGGGCTCTGGGTCCATCACATGTATGCGACCGGCCTGCCGAGCATCTCGCTCGGCTTCTTCTCGGCCGCCTCGGAGGCGGTGGCGATCCCGACCGGCGTGCAGATCTTCGCCTTCATCGCGACCATGCTGCTGGGCCGCGTGATCTTCTCGGTGCCCATGCTGTTCGTCACCGGCGCGCTCGCCATCTTCGTCGCGGGCGGCCTCACCGGCGTCATGGTGGCGTTGGTGCCCTTCGACTGGCAGGCCCACGACAGCTACTTCATCGTCGCCCATCTGCACTACACCCTGCTGGGCGGCATGCTGTTCCCGATGTTCGCGGCGCTCTACTACTATTTTCCCTTCGTCACCTCGCGCGAGCTGTCGAGACGGCCCGGCGTGATCGCGTTCTGGCTCCTGTTCACCGGCTTCAACGTCGCCTTCCTGCCGATGCACCTGACCGGCCTGCTCGGCATGCCGCGGCGCGTGTTCACCTATCCCGAAGGCCTGGGTTGGGACGGCCTCAACATGGTCTCCACGGTCGGCGCCTTCGTCTTCGCGCTCGGGGTCGCCGTCGTCGTCGTGGACATGCTGCGGCCGCGCGGGCGGCAGCCCTACTGCACACGCAACCCCTGGAATGCCGGCACGCTGGAATGGCTGACGGAGGTGCCGGGCAAGCCTTGGGGCGTGCGCTCGGTGCCGGAGATCGACAGCCGCTATCCGCTGTGGGACCAGAAGGACTTCGTACGCCACGTCGACGAAGGGCGCTTCTTCCTGGCCTCTGCGAAAGAGGGCAAGCGCGAGACCATGGTCACCACGGCCATCGATGCCGAGCCGATCCAGTGCCTGCGTGTGCCGGGTCCGAGCTTCATCCCGATGGTCGCGGCGATCTTCATCGGCGGCTCCTTCATCTTCGCCACCTTTGCCTGGTATTGGATGGCGGTCGCCTCGGGACTGCTCGGCGTCGCTGCGATCCTCGCCTGGCTGTGGGTGGGCACTGCGGAGATACCCGAGAAGGCGGAGAAAGCGGTGGGACTGGGCCTTACGCTGCCGCTCTACGCTTCCGGTCCGGCCGGCGTCGGCTGGTGGGCCATGTTCATCACGCTGCTGGGCGACGCGACCGCCTTTGCGGGGCTGGTGTTCGGCTACTTCTTCTTCTGGACCATTCACGACGATTTTCCGCCCGCTCTGGTGCAGGCCGATCTGGTGCAGGCCGAGGTGGGACTGGGCGTGGCCTGGCCGGCGGCCGGCGTCGCGCTGGCTGTTGCGGGCTGGGCGCTCACCGTTCTCGCGCGCTGGGGAAACCGCAGGGGCGCCATCTATGCGGCGCGCCTCGTCCTCGTCGCGGCGGCGGCGATCTCCGCGGCCGCCACCGCGGCGCTGCTCTACGCGCCCTATGCCGCCGGCCTGGAGCCGACAGCGCACGCCTATCCGGCGACGGTTTGGATTCTGGCGATCTGGGTCGCGCTGCATCTGGCGGTGGGCGTGATCGCGCAGCTCTATTGCCTTGCGCGCAGCCTCGCCGGCCGCATGACTGCCGCGCACGACATCGACATGGTCAACACTGCGCTCTACTGGCACTTCATGGCGATCACCGCGGCGGTGCACTTCGCCGTGGTCGCGCTGTTCCCGCTGGCGCAGTGAGAGAGGTGATGATGACTCCGCGCAAGGACAGCCTGTGGGAACTCATCGCCGGGCCGACGATCTGGTCGGTCTACTTTCTCGTCGCCTATGTCGCGGCAGCCATCGTCTGCGCCAAGGGCGGCGACATGGACAGCCTGCGGATTGCCATTCTCGGGCTGGCCGTCGCAGCGCTGGGCGCCATCGGCTTTGCCGGCTTCGACGCCTGGCGCCGCTGGCGCCGCGGCCATGAGGCGGCGCCGCCGCACGACGACGACACCGCGATGTCGCGCCACCAGTTCCTCGCCCTGGCGACGCTGCTGCTCTGCGGCCTCAGCTTCGTCGCCACTCTCTACGTCGCCTTGCCGGCGGCCATTTTCGCGAGCTGCCGATGACTCGGCGCTTTTCCCTGCTCTGCATCGCCGCCGTCGCCCTCGTCCTTGTCTGGGGCGGAGCGGCCTCGCCGCTCGCGGCCGGGCCGTTCAGCGCGCACATGATCGTGCACGTGACCGTCATGGCGCTGGCGGCGCCGCTTATTGCCATCGCGCTCGCCGGCAGCGCCTGGGACCCGACGCGGCGCTGGCCCTGGCTGGCGGCGCCCATGGCGGCGATGCTCGCCGAGCTGGTGGTGGTTTGGGGCTGGCATCTGCCGCTGCTGCACCATGCCGCGCGCAGCTCCACTGCGGCACTGGCGGCAGAGCAGGCCTCGTTCCTGGCGGTGGGCCTTGCGCTCTGGCTGTCGGTGCTGGGCGGCAGGGCGGCACAGCGCCATGCGCGCCTGGCCGGCGGCGTGGTCGCCCTGCTGCTGACATCGATGCACATGACGCTGCTGGGCGCGCTCATCACGCTGGCGCCGCGCAGCCTCTATCACCATGACATGGGCTCGGCGCTGGCCGACCAGCAGGTCGCCGGCATGGTGATGCTGAGCGGTAGCATGAGCTATCTCGCCGGCGGCCTGTGGCTGGTCGCGCGGCTGCTGCGGGAGGACCGGCGTCGTGTCCCGCTGCGCTAAGGTCATCATCGGTCTTGCGTTGGCGGGCGGGCTGGGCGGCGGGCTGGTCGCCTGGTCGGGCATCATCAACGTCGGCGCCAGCACCGGCCACTGGAAGGTCACCGAATTGGTGCTGCATTGGGCGATGCGCCAGTCGGTGGAAACCCATGCGTCGGGCAGCGCGGCGCCGCCGCTCGGCGATGCCGCTCTGGCGCGGCGCGGTGCCGGCCACTACGCCACCGCCTGCGCGCCCTGCCACGGCGCGCCGGGGCTGCAGCGCTCGCCGGTCACCAGCGGCATGACGCCGGAGCCGCCGTTCCTGCCGCGTAGTGTGGGGGCGTGGAAGCCGCAGGAGCTGTTCTGGATCGTGCGCCACGGCGTGAAGTACACCGGCATGCCGGCCTGGCCGTCGCTGCAGCGCCGCGACGAGATCTGGGCCATGGTCGCCTTCCTGCGCCGCCTGCCGGAGCTGGACAAGGCGGCCTATGACGCGCTCGTCCACGGCAGCGCCGGCGCCTCGCGGTCGATCGCGGCGCCTGGAGAGCAGGAGGAGGGCGCGCGAGTGAGGATGGAGACGACGGCGGCCGCGGCGGGCTGCACGCGCTGCCACGGCAGTGACGGCCGCGGCAGCGCCGCCTTTCCGCGCCTTGCCGGGCAGAGCGCCGACTATCTCTTCGCATCGCTGCTTGCCTTCGCCGAGGGACGGCGCCACAGCGGCTTCATGCGTGCGGCGGCAGCGGGGCTCGACGAGGCGGCGATGCGGCAGATAGCGGAGCATTACGGCGCCGCGACGCCGGAGGAGGATGCGCGGGCGTCGAGGCTGGAGGGCAATAAGACGGGCGGCGATGCGGCGGCGGGTGGCGTGATTGCCCGCCGCGGCGACCCGGCGCGCGGCGTGCCCGCCTGCGTTGCCTGCCACGGCCTGGAGCAGGGGCCGCGCTTCCCGCACTATCCGCGCCTCGCCGGTCAGCAGGCCTGGTACCTCGCCCTGCAGCTTCGCCTGCTGAAGGCGGGCGAACGCGGTGGCACGCCCTTCGCCCCCATCATGCACGCGGTCGCCGAACGGCTGAGCGACGCGCAGATCGACGACCTCGCGGTGTTTTATGCCGGGTTGCCCGCGCGGTAGGCGCCGCTTCGATTATCAAAGTCCGTCCGAACACACATCTCATGCAGGAGGAATCGCCCTTGCCACACCAATGCTGTCGTCCCGGCACTCGTTGCCGGGACCCATTGCCCCAACCGTCAAACGGATCGCCGAGAAGAGCGGCCCATGCTTGCGGCAAGCTGGGACGTGAAGCGACCTGGGGCATGACCGCGTGCCAACGCCATTGGGTCCCGGGGACAAGCCCCGGGACGACAGCCTGTGTGCGTATCGATCAGGAGGCGCCGGCGTGGCGGCGGTGCTGGCGCATCTATTCCTGGCTCTCGGCAGAAGGTGTAGCGGCTACCCCGCGCGCCGCCTCGATCGCGGCGACGTCGATCTTCTTCATGCCCAACATCGCATCGAACGCGCGCTTTGCTTCATCGCCGCCGGCCGCCATCGCCTCGGTCAGCACGCGCGGCGTGATTTGCCAGGAGATACCCCACTTGTCTTTGCACCAGCCGCACGCGCTCTCTTGGCCGCCATTGCCGACGATCGCGTTCCAGTAGCGGTCGGTCTCTTGCTGATCGTCGGTGGCGATCTGAAACGAGAAGGCTTCGTTGTGTTTGAACGTGGGCCCGCCGTTGAGGCCGAGACAAGGGACACCGGCAACTGTGAATTCGACTGTCAGCACGTCGCCTGCCTTGCCGGATGGGTAGTCGCTGGGCGCGCGGTGGACGGCACCCACCGCGCTGTCGGGAAAGGTGTCGGCGTAGAAGCGGGCAGCAGCCTCGGCGTCCTTATCGTACCAGAGGCAAATCGTGTTCTTTGCCATTACGTGTCCTTTCGCTTTGAAGTCAAACCCCGGCCTTATATCCCCATCTGCTGTCTTCGGGTCAGCGCCGGCGGCGGAAGGTGGCGACGCGATAGAAGTACCAGAGCACGATAGCGGCGATGATGACGTTGGAGACCGGATTGGTCCAGTCGGCGACGCGGTGGTACTGATCGCCGAGGAGGAAGCCGAGCGCCGCCAGGAAGCCGGTCCAGACGAGGGTGCCGAGGGCGGTGAAGAACAGGAAGCGGCGCAGGTCCATGCCGGCGATGCCGGCCGGCACCGAGATGAGGGTGCGCACCGCCGGCACCAGGCGGCCGATGAAGACAGCCTTGCCGCCGTGGTGGTCGAACCAGGCGCAGGCCTGGTCGATGTCGCCGGGCGCGAGCGTGAGCCAGCGGCCGTGGCGCCCGGCCCAGCGCTTCAGCCGCGCGCTGCCGAGCCAGCGGCCGACGCCGTACCAGAACACGGCGCCGGCGATCGATCCGGCCGAGCCGGCGGCGACGGCGAGAAAGATATCGAGCTCGCCCCGTGCGGCGGCGAAGCCGGCCAGCGGCATGATGAGCTCGGAGGGGATCGGCGGGAAGAGGTTCTCGGCGAACATCAGCGCGGCGATGCCGAGATAGCCGCCGCCCTCCACCAGCTTCGCGATCCAGTCGACCATCACAGCCCTCTTCGGTGGCCCGGGAAACGCGGCGCGCTTCCGGCCGGTTCCAACAAGCGCCCGGCGCTTTGTGGCACAGTGGCGGCCCCTGATGGCACAATGGCGATCCCTGCGCCAGCCGGAGCCTCCTGTAGTCCATGACCATCGGTATCGCCGTTTCCGGCCCCCTGGCGGGCCTTGCCGCCTTCCGTGCCCTCAGCGCGGTCGAGCGGGTCGGGCGCGGCGACATCGGCGGCTTCGCCAGCTTCGTCGCGATCAGCGGGGCGGGGGGCCTGCTGACGGCCGACACCCAGCGCGGCGGCACGGCCACGCT
>DATCXZ010000271.1:0-7432 GCA_036570545.1 Kiloniellaceae bacterium | reverse complement strand
AGGGGTTGGGCCAGGGGTTGGGCCAGGGGTTGGGCGGGGGGCTGGTGCGCCGGCGGCCGCGGCCGATCGCTGCGGGTCAGTTCCCAGTTGCTGTCGGGGCGCAGGGCGAGGAAGAGATCGCGCTGCGCCAGCGCGCGCGTGAGCCGCTGCTCGTCGCCCACGAAGTCGATCTCGAGCTGCGCCTCCCGCCGCGACAGCGTGGTCAGGTTGGCCTGCTGGATCGCCGGCACGCCTTCCAGGCGGCGGCGCACGGTCAGCCAGTCGTCGAGGCCGCCGAGCGGCACGAAAACGAGGATCGAGCGCTGGTTGCCGAACTGCAGCAGGTACTGCTCCTTCCAGACCTCCTGCACCGCGCTGTCGACGCGGGCGGCGGCGCGCTCGAGAAAGCCGTCGTAGGGCTCGCCGGACACCTGCACCAGCTTGTCGCGCTGCGTGCTGGCGGCGACAGCGTCGACGAAGCGCGTGGTCTCCACCTGCAGCACGCCGGAGCCGGCCTCCGGATCGCCGCTCAGCCTCGCGACGGTGACCAGCACGTCGTCGGCACCGTAGCGCTCGGCAATGGCACGCAGCGCAGCGGCGTCGCCGGCCAGCGCCTGCGGCGCATCGACGGCGGCAAGGTCGCCGAGGTCGCCGAGCGGCACCGTCAGCGGCACCAGGCCGTCGTCGCCGCGACGCTGCGCCCAGACGTCGCGCCAGGGATTGGTCCCGGTCCAAAGCGTCGGCCCGGCGGCGCTGTCGCCGAAGACCGGCAGCACCACCACCGGCTTGCTCCGGGTCTCGGCGAAGGGGACGCCGGCACCGCGCAGCAGGCTGCGCACCTGGTCCGGATTGAAGCGGAAGGTCAGGTCGGCGAGGTAGCGCACGGTCGAGGTGCGCTCGTTGTCGACCGAGAAGTCGCGCACGTAGTACTGCAGCGTGCTGGCGTCGACCTCCGGAACCAGCGGCTGCTGGTGCTCCGGCACCAGGCGGTCGATCAGCCGGCGGAAGGCGCGGCGCTGGCCCACCGCCAGCGCGCTCTGGCGGGCCTCGGCCGCCGTCCCCGCCGTCTCGTCGACCGCCACGCCGCGCACCGTGAAAACATCGCTGGCGCTCTGCGCGCGGGCCCCGGCGGCGGCCAGCAGGGCGAAAGCCGTTATGGCCAAGGCCGCGGCCAGGGCGCCGCTTGTCTGGCGAAACCACATTGCAAACCGTCCCGGATTCTCTATCTCCGCCCGGCAAAGCAGGCAGAAATGCCGTTTTCCCTACATACCCCATGTGCCCGGAGGAAGCCATAACAAGCCGGAATTCTCGGGACAACCAGCTCACTTACAAGGATGCCGGCGTCGATATCGATGCCGGTAACGCGCTGGTCGAGGCGATCAAGCCGCTGGCCCGCTCGACCGCCCGCAGCGGGGCCGACGCCGGTCTCGGCGGCTTCGGCGGCTTCTTCGACCTGAAGGCGGCGGGCTACCGCGATCCGCTGCTGGTTGCCGCCAACGACGGCGTCGGCACCAAGCTGAAGGTCGCCATCGCCGCGGGACGCCACGATACCGTCGGCATCGACCTCGTCGCCATGTGCGTGAACGACCTGGTGGTGCAGGGCGCCGAGCCGCTGTTCTTCCTCGACTACTATGCCATGGGCAGGCTGGAGGTCGCCGAGGGGGCGGCCATCGTCGGCGGCATCGCCGAGGGCTGCCGTCAGGCCGGCTGCGCCCTCATCGGTGGCGAGACGGCGGAGATGCCTGGCCTCTACGCCGCCGGCGACTACGACCTCGCCGGCTTTGCGGTGGGCGCGGTGGAGCGCGACCAGGTGCTGACCGGCGCCGGCGTGGCGGCCGGCGACGTGGTGCTCGGCCTCGCCTCCTCCGGGCTGCATTCCAACGGCTTCTCGCTGGTCCGCCGGGTGGTCGAAAGCGCGGGGCTCGACTACGCGGACCCCGCCCCCTTCGCGCCCGACATCAGCCTCGGCGAGGCGCTGCTGGTGCCGACCCGCATCTACGTGCGCTCCTGCCTTGCCGCGCTCGAGACCGGCGGCGTGAAGGCGCTCGCCCACATCACCGGCGGCGGCTTTCCGGAAAACCTGCCGCGCGTCTTTCCCAAGTCGCTCGGCGTCGTGCTGCCCGGCATCGCCTGGCCGGTGCCGGCGGTGTTCGGCTGGCTGGCGTCGACCGGCGGCATCGCGCCCGAGGAGATGCTGCGCACCTTCAACTGCGGCATCGGCATGGCGGTGGTGGCCGACCCGGCGCACGCCGCCGCGGTGCGGGCGGCCTTCGAGGCGGCCGGCGAGACGGTCTTCGAGATCGGCCGCATCGAGCCGCGCGCCGAGGGCAGCCCGTCGGTGGCGATCGAAGACCTCGAGCGGTCCTGGCCGCGCTAGCCCGCATGACTTCCACACCTCTTATGGAGCGGCCTCGCAACGACCGTACATACTCCGCTGTCGTCCCGGGGCTTGTCCCTACGGCATTCACACATCTCGCATGGCGGTTTCGCGGCGGCGACAAATACCGCTGTCGTCCCGGGGCTTGTCCCCGGGATCCATTGGCGTTCGCACGCGGCGACGCCGTGTGCGGTTTGCTTCCTGGTCAGCCGCTAGCTCGGAGCACTTTACCTTCGTGTTCCGATAAAGCGGCTAAGGCATTGGGTCCCGGCAACAAGTGCCGGGACGACAGCCTTAGGTGTGGCGAGGGCTAGAGGCTGCAAACGATGCCGAACACTTTGAAAGTCGGCGTGATCATCTCCGGGCGCGGCAGCAACCTGCAATCGCTGCTTGCGGCCACCGCGGCGCCGGGCTTTCCGGCGCAGATCGTCACGGTGCTCTCCAACCGGCCGGCAGCCGGTGGCCTCGCGCATGCCCGCGCGGCCGGCGTTCCGGGAGAGGTCGTCGATCACAAGGCCTACACCCGGCGCGAGGACTTCGAGGCGGCGCTGACCGCCAGCCTGGAGCGGGCCGCTGTCGACCTCGTCTGCCTCGCCGGCTTCATGCGCGTGGTGACGCCTGGCTTCGTGCGCCACTGGCAGGGCCGGATGATCAACATCCATCCCTCGCTGCTGCCCTCGTTCCCGGGACTCGACACCCACGCCCGCGCGCTGGCGGCGGGCGTGAAGCTGCACGGCTGCAGCGTCCACTACGTGAGCGAGGAGGTCGACGGCGGCCCGATCATCGGCCAGGCAGCGGTGCCGGTGCTGCCGGAGGACGACGCGGACAGCTTGGCAGCCAGGGTCTTGCGGGCCGAGCACCGGCTCTATCCCGCCTGCCTGCGCCTGGTGGCCGAGGGGCGCGCGCGGCTGGCCGATGGCAAGGTGCAGCTTGCGGCCCCACTCGACGCAGCCGCGCAGATCTTCAATCCGCCGGCCGGCGCCTGAATCGCCGCGTCGGCGTCGAGGCTTGCCCGCCTGCCGCTCTCGGGCTAGAAGAACCTTGGGTAGTAGCGAAACCGCGCCGCCCGTCGGCTGCGGCGAGCACGATAGATAGCGGGAACTGGAAGAATGGCTGACGATCGTTTGCTGCGCGAGCACCAGCAGAATTGGAAGGGCTTCGTGCGCTTCATCACGATTTCCACGGCGTTGGTCATCGCCACGCTGGGGCTGATGGCCCTCTTCCTGCTGTAGCTGCCCAGGCCGCCAAGTCGGGAAGTCCCGCCGGTGCTCTATTCCCGGTACTCTATTCAGGGACCACCTGCACCCGCCAGCCGCCCAGCCCGCGCACCGCAAGGCGATAGACCCCGGGCTCCTGCACCTCCGATCGGCCGCCGCCCTGCCCGATCTGGTTGCCGATGACATCGAGCATCTCGCCTTGCTCCGCCCTCAGTTCCACGGTGAGCAGGCTGCCCTGGTTCTGCCAGACCAGGCGCCACGCCTTGGTCATCTCGAAGGGCTGGGAATCCCAATCGTCCCTGCCGGTGAAGCTGTGTGCTGCCGTGGGCGCGCTGTCTTCGGTCTCCAGCCCCAGCAGCGGCTGCGCAAGCCGGTCGTAGCACTTCAGGCGGTCCTCCGAGCCCGGCAACCCCGCGCAGGCAATCAGTTGGTCGGCCAGCTTGGTGGTTTCTTCCGGGACCGTTTGCGCGGCCGCCGGCGCGGCGATGGCAAGGCTGGCGATGGCGAGGCTGGCGAACGCGAGCGGCAGCCACCATCGGCCGGCGACACTGGCGCCAGCCCCGGCGTTGCCGCGCTCGCTCTCCGCGAAAGCCTCAGGAATGGCGGTGCGGTTCATCTGTTTCCTCCGGCATGAGAGATGACAGGTGCCCGCCGGACCGCACAGTCCGGCAGTTCAGCATCGCGATGACCTAACATAAAGACCAGCCGGGCGCCAACGCGGCGCCCGGCTTCTTTACTGACCAGGGATCAGGGCGGTTTATTGCATCGTGCCGGTGCCGGTGCCGGTGGCCGGCGCCTGCTCGACCTGCTGATCTTCGAGCGTCTGGAACTCTGGCGCCTCCTCCAGCGCCTGGCGGGTCAGCTCCGTCTTCAGCAACAGTTCGCCCTCGGCCTGCTCCTGCGTCAGGCTGGCCCACGACAGGCCGACCGGCTTGGCGCCGACGCCGAGGAAGCCGCCGACATCGACCACCACGCCGACGATCTTGTCGTCCGGCCCCAGCACCAGATCGGCTACCGTGCCGATGTCTTCCAGCCCCGCGTCGGAGCGGGCCACGACCTTCGCGCCGATGTAGTCCTCCGCGAGCTGGTGATCGCCCTCTTGCTGATCGAGGATGGCGGGGCCGGCCGCAGCGTCCGCAGCCATGGGATCGGTCGCCTGGGTGTCGCCGGCGTCGGGCATCCCGGGCATGGTCTGATCCTGCGCCGCTGTGCCGTCGGTCCCAGAGGTGCCAGGCGAGGTGCCAGGCATTGTCTGCTCGGCACCGGCGGCCGGGTCGGAGGTGTCGGGGGCGGTCTGCGCCATTGCGGGGGAAATCGAGAGCGCCGCGGCGCTGAGAACCACGGCAAGAGCTGTCGAGCTTCGCATCGCTGTGCTCCTACGTCTGTTGTCGGAGTTGCACTGCTTCTACGCCGGTCAACTCGCTGGCGCGCCGATCGTTCCTCCTTTTTGTTCCTTCAGCGCCCATGGCCAGCGCCCATGGCAGGACCAAAGAAAAAGGCGGGGCCCGAAGTGCCCCGCCCTGCCGCTGCGGCGGCGGGCGCTGCCCGCCGCCGGCTGTCTCCCGCTTCAGCCGACGATCTCGCCGTCGGTGAAGAAGAACTTGATTTCCTGCGCTGCGGTGTCCGGCGCGTCGGAGCCGTGCACCGAGTTGGCTTCGATGGACTCGGCGAAATCGGCGCGGATGGTGCCCGGCGCCGCATCCTTCGGATTGGTCGCGCCCATCACCTCGCGGTTCTTGGCCACGGCGCTCTCGCCCTCCAGCACCTGCACCACCACCGGACCGGAGGTCATGAAGCTGCAGAGGTCGTTGAAGAACGGCCGCGCCTTGTGCACGGCGTAGAAGCCCTCGGCCTGCTCGCGGCTCATGTGGATGCGCTTGCTGGCGACGACGCGGAGGCCGGCCTGCTCGAGGCGGTCGATGATCTTGCCCGTGATATTGCGCCTGGTGGCATCCGGCTTGATGATCGAGAAGGTTCGTTCGATGGCCATGGACTCCGGCTCTCCCTTGATTGCTCTGGCTGGTGACTGTCTGGCTGGTGATTGCTCTGGCTGGGCGCAGCCGCTGGGGGCTGCCGGCGGGGCCGGTCCGCCCAAGCTGCATTTCGCGCCGGGCTTATAGACGCTTTGCCCGGCCAGGGCAACGCCCGCCGGGCCTGCGCGCAGCGCCTTTCACCGGCCCTCCGGCCGTGCTATCACCCGCCGCCGGAGCCCGATCTATCCCATGCTGCACATCAACGACCTCGAATTCAGGATTCAGGGCGACCCGCTCTTCGACCGCGCCACCGTCGCGGTTAACAAGGGCGAGCGGGTCGGCCTGGTCGGCCGCAACGGCGCCGGCAAGACCACCCTCCTGAAGCTGATTTCCGGCGAGCTGCACCCCGACGGCGGCAGCATCGCCTATCCGCGCACCACCCGGGTCGGCAAGGTCGCGCAGGAAGCCCCCTCGGGCCAGACCAGCCTGATCGACACCGTGCTGGCCGCCGACCGCGAGCTGAGCGCCCTCCTGGCCGAGGCCGAGCACGCCATCGACCCGCACCGCATCGCCGAGCTGCACGAGCGTCTGGCCGCCATCGGCGCCGACTCCGCCCCTGCCCGCGCCGCGCGTATCCTGGCCGGGCTCGGCTTCGACGAGGCTGCCCAGCAACGCCCCTGCGCCGAGTTCTCCGGCGGCTGGCGCATGCGGGTGGCCCTCGCCTCCCTCCTGTTCCAGGCCCCCGACCTGCTGCTGCTCGACGAGCCGACCAACCACCTCGACCTCGAAGCCGCGCTCTGGCTGGAAGGCTTTCTGAAGAGCTATCCCGGCACTCTCCTGCTGGTCTCCCACGACCGCGGCCTGCTGAACCGCGCGGTGAACCGCATCATCCACGTGGAGAACCGCAAGCTCACCGCCTACACCGGCAACTACGATCGCTTCGAGCAGCTCCGCCGCGAGCACCTGGAGCGGCAGGCCGCCCTGCATGCCAAGCAGCAGGTCGAGCGCCGCCACATCCAGGCCTTCGTCGACCGCTTTCGCTACAAGGCCTCCAAGGCGCGCCAGGCCCAGTCGCGCCTGAAGGCGCTGGCCCGCATGGAGCCGATCGCTTCGGTGATGGAAGACCGCACCGTCACCTTCCACTTCCCCGAGCCCTCGCGCCTGTCGCCGCCGATCCTGACCCTGGAGGATGCCGCCGTCGGCTACGAGGCCGGCCAGCCGATCCTGTCGCACCTCGACCTGCGCCTCGATATGGACGATCGCGTCGCGCTGCTGGGCGCCAACGGCAACGGCAAGTCGACGCTTTCGCGGCTCTTCGCCGGCCGGCTGGCCCCGATGACGGGGCGCATGACCCGCTCGTCCAAGCTGAAGATCGGGTACTTCGCCCAGGACCAGGCCGAGGAGCTCGACCTCGCGGCCACCCCGCTCGCCCACATGGCGCGGCTGATGCCGCTCCAGACCGAGACCAAGCTGCGCGCCCAGCTCGGCCGCTTCGGCTTCGGCGCCGACCGGGCGGAGGTCGCGGTCGGCAAGCTGTCCGGCGGCGAGAAGGCGCGCCTGCTCTTCGCCCTGATGAGCCGCGAGGCGCCCCACGTGCTGATCCTCGACGAGCCGACCAACCACCTGGACATCGACTCGCGCCAGGCCCTGATCCAGGCGCTCAGCGAGTTCGAGGGCGCGGTGATCCTGGTCAGCCACGACCCGCACCTCGTCGAGCTGGCGGCGGACCGCCTCTGGCTGGTCGCCGACGGCACGGTCTCCGCCTACGACGGCGACATGGACGACTATCGCAAGCTGCTGATGGAGCAGCGGCGGGTCGAGCGCTCGCGCCAGCGCGCCGACAAGCCGGCGCGCGACGACGCGGTGTCCAAGAAGGACCGGCGCCG